>VXPE01000115.1:0-8987 GCA_009839745.1 Candidatus Poribacteria bacterium | reverse complement strand
TTAATTTTACCTTGCGGGTCGGTGAGGCAGTTCGGGACATGAACCTGACTTCACGTAGATCCGCCCTCCGCTACGCTTACGGGCTGACGAAAACCTCTTAACTAAAAACTGAAAACTCATAACCGACAACCATTCCATCACCAATACGTGTAGAGAAGGACCTCTCCGACGATAAGTTGTGCAACGAGGAGACCTGCGACCCAGTAGAGGTCCGACATGGGGCGCGTCGTAAGGTATTTCGCGACGGGAATCACGAAAAACGGCACCATGAAAATCCATATCCGCTCGACCTCCATGGTAAATAGCGTCGAGAATGTGAAGTAAACAAGCGTGATGAGGAAACCAATAACGAACGTGTCCAACACTTCATCATGACGGAATATCCAAGGGACACGGGTTCCATCACTCCCGTGTTCAGACGCGTGAGCGTTTTGCCGCCACTCCTTCAATACCACAACGATCTGCCGTAGCCACACGAGCGTTATCGGTAACCCTACGCCGATGAGGAACGCAAACAGGTTCGCGAAACTCAGGTGGAAATAACGCCCAACGCTCTCATATCCCGTCCCCATGCCCAACTCATCTTTCTTGATAGCCGCCCAGAGTGCTTCAATCGGACGGAATCCGGTCAGGATGAAAAGTAAGAGATAAAATCCGATAAATCCGGAAGCCGCGGACAGTAAGACCTTCAGATACTGTCTGAATCGCTTTCGCTCCAGTAAAGCGACAACACACAAGAATACACCCACAACGACCGTTGAATACGTCATGAACATTCCAATCGCAAGCGAAATCCCCGTTAACATGCTGTAAGGACGGGGCTCATGCCACTTCTGATCCGACAGGGTTTCTTGATGTCGCGCTTTATAAAACAGGTAAACGCTTAAGATAGGGAAGACGCTGAACGGACCGTCCATTGACGTGCCAGTGAACATCACAAAGTTGGGGGTGATAAGAAAAAGGAGCAGGGCGTACCGACCCACCCTTTCCCCGTAAAGATGTTCACCGAGGCGATAGATCGGAACGACTGCGATTGCCGTGAAGAGAATCGAGATCAATGATGCCGATACGAGATTGTAACCGAAGATTTTACTAAAAAACCATAAAAAAATCACACCCCCCGGCGGATGGGTGCGCGTATGTCCTGAGAGTGTATTAAACAATTCCGGTTTGCTATAATCCCGTAGAAACCTGCCGAGTCCGAGTTCGTCAATTCGCGGCACATCGCCATAATACTCCAATGAAGTCCGCGTATAGGGTTCTAAAAGCGTTAAAACCCGTTCCGTCTCACCCTCCCGTTCCAACTCTCGGTAGCCATCAATTTGGGCGACACTGATATGAATCGCAACGAAGCAGATACCCGCAACGATCAATAACCGACGACTGTCCGCGCCTGAAAGTAGGTATCTCTGACAAAGACACAAAAAACCGATACACACCCCGAGGGCAGGCACTATCCACCAACTTAAGTCGAAACTCGGTTCAGCATAAAGCGGCAAAATGTGCTTTTCAAACCGCACGGCACCCAGATTGATAGACATTTCGCGCATGCTGTAATACAGGAATAGATGGTAAACGGCGAAAAATAGCGCGAGCCCCCCAATCTGGACAGGAATTTTTTTAATTATTAAGTTTTTTCGCATCGTAATGACCAGTTATTTTTTGACCATCCCCGTGATTTATGTAATTGGTTTCCATGATGAAATCTCTGATAACCATAGTTCAGAGGATTCTCATCCCGCCTCTAACTGCTGTGCGGCTTCTAACAACGCATTTGCCAAAAATTCTGGGTTGACCTCGTCTTTCCCTCGGAAGGTGCGTACCCGTTCACCGCGAACCTTCAGAACCGCAAGCTCCTTGCCGCCCAAGTGGATACCGACCTCAGCATTGCGCGTCTCACCGGGTCCGTTGACTTCACACCCCATCACAGCGACGGGAATTTTGATGCCGTGTTTCTCTAAAAGCGCCTCAGCGACAGCGACAATATTCTCATAGTCCGCCGCAGGATCGCCACGCCCACAGAACGGGCAGGAAACAACGTCTAACATGTCTTCCGCCATACCCAATGCCCGAAGGAGTTCTTTCGCGGTCAAAACCTCCTCAACGGGATCACCGGTAATCGAGATACGGATGGTGTCCCCGATCCCTTCCAATAACAACGTGCCGATGCCGAGTGTCGATTTAACATGCGAACGTCGAGGCGTTCCGGCTTCTGTTACACCGAGATGCAGCGGATACGGGACTTTCGCCGCAAACTGACGGTTCGCTTCTATCATCCGAAGTGGATCGCTCGACTTCACGGAGATAGCGATGTCTTGGAAATCGTGTTCCTCACAAATCTTGACGTGCCGCATCGCACTCTCTACCAACGCCTCCGCCGTTGGGGACGGATACTTCTCTAAGAGATCCCGTTCAAGCGACCCCTCGTTGACACCGATACGGATCGGGATATTCGCGGCTTTCGCCGCAGACAATACCTCAGCAATCCGTTGCTCATTACCGATGTTCCCGGGATTGATGCGCACCTTCGCCACGCCAGCGTCTACGGCGGCGAGTGCGTATCGGTAGTTGAAATGGATATCCGAGACAATCGGGACTGAGGCACGCTTCACAAGGGCACCGAGTGCCTTCGCGTCCGGCTCTTCCGGGACAGCAACGCGGACAATCTGTGCACCCGCCTCCGCACACCGTTCCACCTGTGCTAACGTGGCATCAACATCGCGCGTCAAGGTCGTCGTCATTGTCTGGATGGAGACAGGGCTGCCGCCGCCAATCGGGACGTTCCCCACCATAATTTTTCGCGTAGGACGCTTGTTACTGATTTGTATGAGTTCTTTCATATTTTTTAATGGCTGACAACTCCTAACGCCTTGATGAATTTTTCGTTTTCCTGCTGTGTGCCGATCGTTACGCGCACCGCATTCGGATAGCCGTAGCCCTCAATTGGACGCACAATGACCCCTTCCTTCAGAAGTGCGTCGGCGACATCCCCTCCCGATTGTTCGAGGTGCAACATGATGAAATTCCCTTCGCTTTCGACATAACGGAGTCCGATGTCATCAAACACCTCGTAGAGGAAGGCTTTACCGACGGCGTTCTGTTCTCGACTCTTGGTAACGTGGGCGGTATCCTTAAGTGCTGCTCGCGCCGCCGCCTGTCCAACCAAACTGCAATTGAAGGGTTGGCGCACCCGATTCAACGTTTCAATCAACGGAGGTGGCGCGATACCGTATCCGATACGCAGCCCAGCCAACCCATAAATTTTAGAAAACGTTCGGGTGATGATGAAGTTCCGTCCCGCCAGCACATACGGGAGCGTCTGTGGGTAGTCTGAACGGTCAACATACTCATAATAGGCTTCGTCAAAAACAACCAGCACATCGTCCGGTACCTGTTCCATAAACGCCGCTGTCTCATCCGCCGTGACCATCGTGCCGGTAGGGTTGTTCGGATTCGCGACGAAGATGACCTTCGTCTTCTCGGTAATCGCTGCTGCCATAGCGGACAGGTCGTGTGTATGCGCTACCATCGGCACGACGACCGCTGTCGCACTGCATAACTTCGTCACAAGACTATAGACGACGAATGCCCCGGCTGCATAGATAACCTCATCGCCCGGTGCGAGGTATGCCTCAGCAACGAATTGCAGCACATCGTTCGATCCGTTCCCTAAAATTAGATGCTCGGCAGAAATGCCGAGAGAGTCCGCGAGATCCGCTTTAAGGTAATAGGCATTACCGTCAGGGTAGAGATGCACCTGGGTCGCACTCTCCGAGATCGCCTGCATCGCCAACGGCGAGGGACCGAACGGATTTTCGTTGGATGCCAGTTTGATAATATCGGTCGTAATGCCGAGTTCGCGCCGGACCTCTTCAATCGGCTTACCGCCCTGATACGGCTGAATCGTGTCGATGCTGGGTTTCGGTTTTAGCATAACGTTTCGCTTCTCAATCCTCTATAATTGCAGGCGCGTCCACCGAATGCGCCCAAATACAATTCTATTATACCACACCACCGTCTTTTTTCAAAAAGTTTTTTCTTCTTGTTCCGCGAACGACAGCTGATCGCCGATTGCGAATTGACTTTCACACGGAAACCTGATACAATGTTTTGCATCTATGACAACAGGAGAAAAACATGAGACGGTTTGGCACCCAAGGTCCCGTCAATTCCAAAGATAATTACGTCGTCGCCCGGCGTGAGGAACTTTCCGATTTCATCGCCCGTGTTAAGGAGGGACGATACATCGTCCTGTTCGCACCACGACAGACCGGTAAAACCACGTTCTTCCAAGACGCGCTCAAGGCACTTGTGGCAGAAGGGACAGACTACTTCCCAATACAACTCAACTTCGAGGAATACGAAGACGTAACGCCTGCCGATTTTTACCATTCGCTGTATAAAGAAATTGCCAAAGAGATTCGGAAGGCCTTTCGAGAACGCGGCGAGCAACTTTCCCAAGAACTGGACACCTTCCTGACGCATGCACAGATAACGAACCACATTTCAATGCGCGAATTTTTTGAACGGTTTGCCCCCTTCGCGGAAAACCAACGGGTCGTCCTTATCATCGACGAATTCGACGGGATTCCACGGGCGGCTATCAACGGATTTCTCCGTTCGCTCCGCCGGATATACCTCACTGGACGCGAAGTCCGTTCCCCGTATAGTCTCGGTATTATTGGGGTTAAAAACATCACACAACTCAACTACGATAGATCCATCTCTCCGTTCAACATACAGGACGAGTTCACACTCCCAAACTTCACTTTAGAACAGGTCAGTGAACTTCTTGTCCAGTACACCGACGAGGTTGGACAACAATTCGCGCCGAAAGTCGTTGAAACGATCCATAAACAGACAGCCGGTCAACCTTTCCTCGTCAATAGGTTCGCGCAGATTCTCACCGAGGAACTCAACATATCCGAAACCGAAACGATCCAGGTATCCCACTTTTCACAAGCGCACGCTCGACTCGTCGAGGAGAGAAACACCAACATTGAACATCTCATTACAAATGTTCGTAGAGACCCACGCTTTGAAAGAATGCTCATGCGCATTGCTTTTTATGGAAGCAGTTACAACTTTACTTTCCATAATGAAACCATTAGTGAACTCGCAACCTATGGTGTGATCACAAAGGGACAAGATGGCGCATGCCAGATTCTCAATCCTATCTACCTCCATTGCATTGTCCAAGCACTTAAACCCCTTATAAATGGGCTTGAGGCCGAATACTTTCCTGAAGACGGTGCTATCGACTTTTCAGAATATATCGCGGCGACCGGGCAACTCCAAATGCAACGGCTCATCGAAAATTTTAAGGACTTTATCGCACGCGCCGGATTCAGAATACTCCAAGTCCCAGATACACCCCAAGAATTCGTAGGGCAATACCTCCTCTTCGCGTATCTCGACGAGTTGGTGAAAATCGTTGGTGCCGTTATGTACCTGGAAGTCCCAACCGGCAGGGGCAGATCCGATCTCGTTATTTCACACAGCGGACAGACTTACATCGTTGAAACGAAGGTATGGCGCAGCGAGCGAAGTTATCAGGCAGGCAAGCAGCAACTCGCAACATACCTTACGTCGGAAGGCGGAACAGAAGGGTATTACGTGGTGTTTGATTATCGTGAAAATTCGGAACCCCGGGCGGAGACGGATACAGTTGACGGTCATACAATCCACAGTTACGTTATCCCCGTCCTTCAAACCCTTCCATCGCAGCCGTGAAACGGTGCAATCCATTCGCTTGACAAAAAAACGAATTTCGTTAAAATAGTGAAAAATTCTCATTTCATAACATCAATTTGCGCATGCACAGCATGTGAAAGGAAAACTCATGGCACAAACACCTCCAGAATCCGCAGTCATCCTCTTTGATGGCACAGACCTCAGCAATTGGACGAGCTTAGACGGCAGCGCCCCCAGTTGGCAGGTGGCAGGCGACGCAATGCTCGTCGTCCCACGCACCGGCGATGTCATCAGCAAGGAAACCTTCACGGATCACTTCGTTCACGTCGAATTCAGATGCCCCGATATGCCCGAAGCGACCGGACAGGCAAAAGGCAACAGCGGTGTCTTCCTCCAGGGCAGATACGAAGTCCAAGTCTTGGATTCCTACGGCATTGAAGTCCCTGGGATGGGTGATTGCGGGGCAATTTACAACCAGTTCGCACCGCTTGTCAACGCTTGCAAACCACCGCTTGAGTGGCAGACCTACGATATTATTTTCCGAGCACCGCGCTTCAACGATGCCGGAGAAATGACTGAGGGCCCACGCATAACTGTCATTCAGAACGGCTTGGTGATTATCAACAATGCCCAACTCGCTGGCGCGACTGTCGGAAGTATTGATTCAGAAGCGGCTACACCCGGTCCACTCAAACTGCAGGACCACGGCAACGACGTTCGCTACCGGAACATCTGGGCAGTCCCACTCCCGCTTGAGGGTTCGGACAAATATTAAGAGGAATTTTATGGAAACCAATCAAGATCTTCCCACAATTCCGAGGCGACGGCTCGGAAGAACGGAACTCAACATCCCCGTTATTCCGTTCGGCACACAAGGATTTGGAAACAACTTCGGTTTCGTCTCAGATGAAGAGGCTGTGGATCTCGTTAAACACTCGGTATCCATCGGTGTGAACCACTTCGACTGTGCACGCTGTTATGGGGACTCAATGCGGAAATTCGGTCTGGCATTGAAGGAGATCGCCCGTGAGGATGTCATCATCACGGGACGCCTCTGCTGCCATTCGGCTGCGAAGTGGGGTGGCTACGGAGAAGGGAGACCCGATTATTCCGCCGAACGCGCAATCGCCGACCTCGAAGACCAACTCGTACTTCTCGGCGTAGACTACTTCGACGGTATGCTTATCCACGACCCAGGCGAGATCGATCCCACGCTGGAAAAGGGCGGCACGCTTGACGGGTTGCTCCAATGTAAGGCACGTGGACTCGTCCACTTCCTCGGCTACGGGATGCGTCCCCACGATTTCCATCTCAAGGCGATGGCAACAGGCGACGTTGATCTCATTCTCTGCTTCAACGACTATAATCTCGTCCGGCAGAACGCCGCTGACGACATCCTCCCTTACGCCGCTGAACACGACATCGGGGTCATGAACGGCTGGTCGATCCTGCGGGGTATCCTCACAGGTGTCGATCTTGACGCTGAGATTGAAAGGGGACGTTGGAAAAAAGAGGGTGATGTTGCGGCAGCATACCCAATTTGGGAATGGTGTGTTGAAGAAGGGATAAGTTTGCTTCAACTTGCCCTCCAGTTCTGCCTGAAAGAAGAGCGGATTCAGGGCAACAATATCGGGAGCCTCAACGCTGAGCAGCTGGAAGCGAACGTCATAGCCGCCAGCACGCCGCTCCCCGATGAGGTTTGGGAGAAATACGAAGCACGTTTCGGATCAGCCAATTAGAGGTTATTCTTAGTTCGTAGTAGTGCGATGCATCGCACGTTTTGAGTGCCATGAATTGCGCTACTACAAACAAATAATTACGTTCCATCCTCAATCAACTTCTCTAAAAACTTATGCGTGACACGCGGGAGCGGATACTCCTTTAGTGCCGTGACCTCGACCCATTTCGCATCCCGTGGACCCTTCAGAACCACCTCACCCGCTTGATACTCACACTGAAACACATCCACAACGACCTTGAAATGCGTATATGCATGCCTAACCTGTGTGAGATACCGCACGTCGGTGACAGAAAGGTTGACGACATCAGCGATGTGTCGGACGCACGCCGCCTCGGCAGTCTCACCCTCAGCAAGTTGGCCACCCGGAAATTCCCAAAGACCTCCGAGCAAACCGTCCAATTGCCGTTGCGTGAGCAGCACCCTCTCATCCCTATAGATAACCCCGACAGCGAGATGGTATTCCGGGATAGGTTTCGTCTCGCGCCGATACGGAAACTCGTCCTGTTGCGCCGTCTGGAACGCCTCACAAAACGAATTCACAGGACAGACGAGACAGGTCGGGGATTGCGGACGACACACAGTCGCGCCCAACTCCATCATCGCCTGATTGAAAAATCCCGGGGCATTCGGATCCAACAGTTCATCGGCTTGCTGCTGAAACACCTTCGCTAACTTTGCGTCATTAATCGGTGCCTCCATCAGAAACAGGCGTGCCAATACACGTTTGATGTTTCCGTCCACAGCGGCATACGGGGCATTGAACGCGATACTCTGCACCGCCGCTGCACTATAATCTCCGACACCCGGCAACTTCCGAAAACTCGCATAATCCACGGGTATCTTCCCATCCAGTTGATCTACAACGACCTGTGCAGCTTTGTGGAGGTTCCGCGCCCTCGCATAATACCCCAGACCTTCCCAGACTTTCAAAACATCTTGTAGGGGTGCGGCTGCCAAGTGTTGCACATCGGGAAACCGTGCGATGAATCGTTCATAGTATGCTACGACCTTCTTGACCTGCGTCTGTTGGAGCATCACCTCAGAGACCCAAATTCGGTAGGGATCCTCCGTGTGTCGCCACGGCATATCGCGTTGATAAACCTTGAACCACGCCAACAACGCGTCCCGAAAATCTTGGTAGTGTTTGTGTAAAGGTTTCATGTGCATATCAAAGGTCCATCGCAATCCGGAAACTGACGCTATGAAGCCCTCGGATCGGCTCATAGGCTGCCCGGTTCGCACACCGCGCAGCGAATTCCCCACGTGCAATCCACGCTCCCCCGCGAATCACCTTTCGCCGTCCCTCACTCGCGCCCAACGGATTCTCCGAAGGTGAATATTTATACGTTTCCATGTGGAACCAATCGAAACACCAATCGTAGGCGTTCCCCGCCATATCGTAGCACCCGTAAGGACTCACGCCCGATGGATAACGCCCAACCGGCATCAGTCGCTTATTCCCGGATTCCGATGTATTCGCTCGACTCGCATCCCACATATCGCCCCAGGGATACTCCCGGGCATCCGTGCCACGCGCTGCCTTCTCCCATTC
>VXPE01000114.1 GCA_009839745.1 Candidatus Poribacteria bacterium | reverse complement strand
ATACCATAGTACGCTTTTTTTAAGCAAAGGAGAAAAAAAACAGAGATTTTTACCAAATTTTATGAAATTAATTTGCATTTTATCGATTGTTTTGATATAATTGTAATTATTAGTGTAAAAAAATAGCCTATCATTGAAAAAAAGAGGAGGTTACCAGTGAAGCGAATCCTGGCAATTGACGGTGGCGGAATTAAGGGAGTGTTTCCAGCTGCTTTCCTCGCTACTGTTGAGGATACCATTAAACGCAATGTAGCGGATTATTTTGACCTCATCGTCGGGACCTCAACAGGTGGAATTATTGCGCTGGGCCTGGGGCTCGGACTCTCATCGAAAGAACTCTTAGCATTTTACGAAGAACATGGACCTATTATCTTCAAAGGCAATCGAGGATTACGATGGCTTAGATGGTTTGGCACTTCAAAGTATAGTAAGGCTCCACTTGAAAATGCACTCAGGAGTTGTTTTGGGGACAAGCGATTAGGTGATAGTAAAAAGCGACTCGTCATTCCATCACTAAACCTTGAAAACGGTGAGGTTCACATTTACAAAACTGCTCATCATCCCCGGCTAGAGATGGATTATAAGGAGAGTGCTGTTGATGTAGCAATGGCAACCGCTTCAGCTCCGACTTACTTTCCTGCACACAGATCCATTGCAGGCATACCTTTGATAGACGGAGGTTTGTGGGCGAACAATCCGGTAGGAATGGCAGTTGTTGAGGCGATTACGCTTCTTGATTGGCCGAGAGATTCATTAAAAGTCTTGAGCGTGGGTTGTACAACTGAGCCATTAAAGGTCAATTTAGGCAGGAGAATTCCACTCGGTGGGGCATATTGGGCATTCAAACTACTTGACGTGTTTATGCATGTCCAATCCCATGCCTCTCTCGGCACAGCACTACTTCTGGCAGGACATGACAATGTCGTCAGGATTGACAAAGATGTGTCCCAAGGGAAGTTTGGTTTGGACAAAACAAACGAAATTGACTCGTTGAGAGGTTTAGGGGTCTCTGAAGCTCGGTATGCATTACCTAAACTCCGCGAGGCTTTTCTTGGTGATCACGCGGAACAATTTGCTCCTTGCCACACATTATAACAGAGATGGCAGTTTGTTCCGCAAATTTTCTAAAATTGGGTAGCATATTGATTTTTATGAATTTTAAGTTTTTGACAGTATAAAAGGAGATAGACTCATGAAGCATATACCATATTTCCAAAAGTTCCTCTCCGAGGAAGTGGATCTTAATCAAACGCGCCTTCAAAGGTTGGTCAACAGTTCTTCGGCTGTAGACACGTTTCTGCGTGCGAACTTAGAGGCCTACGAGAAGACCGAACGTCAAGGCTCCTATGGTTTGAAAACAATCATTAAACCAGTTGGTACGCGTGAATTTGATGCTGACATGCTCTTATACATGACATACGATAAAGACAAAGAACCCAAGGATTACATCAATGATGTCTACAACTGTTTGAGAGCAAACGACAATTATAAAGATAAAGTGCATAGAAGAACTCGGTGTGTCTATATTGACTATGCAGACGAATTTCACTTGGATCTTGTGCCGTGCATCACGCAAGGAGAAGAGTATTTCATCTGCAATAACAAAGAGAATGAATTTGAGATTACCGATGGCACAGGCTATAGAGATTGGTTCAATGAGAAAACGAGAATTACTAATGGCAACTTGAAGCGAGATACGCGGTTATTAAAATTTCTTCGTGATCACAAAGGGAACTTTTCTGTAAAATCCATTCTTCTAACCACGCTAATTGGTAACAGTGTTTACACCAGTGACGAAGGGAGTGACGATTTTAAGGACATTCCAACGTCTTTAAAAACGGTTTCAAACCGGATAAACAGTTTTTTGCAGGCTAATGTCCTAATGCCCGAAATCTGTAATCCTGTTTTGGAAGGGGAATCTTTCACGAGACACTGGGATCAGGATAAATATAGCCATTTCCGAGAAATGTTTGATCTTTATAACAGTAAGATAAACGAAGCTTTTGATGCTACAGAGCATAATGCAAGTGTGAGGAAGTGGAGAGAGTTGTTTGGCGATAATTTTGGGGAACTTAAGAAGGATACCCAAAACAACGGGAGCCCGCCAGCAGTAGTTACCTCCGCGCCAGTAGTAGTCACCCCTACAAAGCCCTACGCGAGGTAATTTCTATTATGAAGGTAACCGATAGTGACATTAGATGGTTGAATTCGGATTTCCCGAACTTATACTACGAGGCAGACTCCCATAAAATTTTAGGTGAGTTGGACTTTTGTGCGGTGTATGATCAAGAATCCGGAAAGGTGACGATTGCCAATCTTGTCAAAGAAACTGACTTCTTGATTCAAGACGTTTTTGAAATTGAGATTTGCCTGGGTGATATAGATGGGAACGGATGGCCAAAAGTGTTTGAGGTCGGCGGAAAATACCTTAGGATCGCGAGAAAATGTGAGGTTTCGATCATTGACTTGCACATTTATCCCCACAATAGCGCGTGTTGCTTAGGTCTCAAATACAGAGATAGCCAGCAGCTTTGTATTGAGGACTTCCTTCATGAATTGGTAATTCCATTTTTCTACCGACTCTCCTACACAGATAAATTTGGTATTGACAGAGCCCGGAAGGACCTTTGGGGTGAATACTCGCATGGTCTCAAGGGAGAGATAGAGCATTTTCTGGAAATCGTGGATATCATGCGACAAAGCCCAGGTAGAAACGATCCGTGCCCCTGTAGAAGCGGTAAGAAGTACAAAAGATGTCATCTTAGTCAGGTTGAATCTCTACAAAACCCCTTAAGGAGAATTGAACGTCCTCATTACTTATGATTATTGGACTTCACAGGTAAGAGGCTATCAACCATGGGAACAACGGAATGCCTTTTACAGCATTATACAAGGAAGATACGATTAATTCGCTGCTGTTAGAGCCAGCAATTTGGGACCAGCTGAAAGCGTCAGAAAAAGAGTATCGGAAACTGAAGTGTCCTGAATGTGAAGAACCCATGGTAGCGCGCGCTGGTGAAGGCTACAAAATACGCCCGCACTTTGCGCATCGGCATGATCTTATTGAGAACCCTGAAGGAGACAGAAAACCGTGTAGTCTTAAAAGCGAGTCTTCGGAACTGAAGTGCCACCGTTTATTCAGACCACAATTTCGCAAATTTAATCCAAGGTTTGTTTCTCGAATTCCATAGGCATCAAATAGTCTAACGCCGAATGGGGGCGTTTCTGGTGATAGACGTGTTCGATAAAATTACCGATGCGGTTTCTCGCCTCGGTAATAGTATCATAGTCGTTGAGGTGAACTTCTTCCACTTTGAGAGTTGATCTTCACTGAGGTTATGTCGACGACACAGTTCGGCTTGAGAACTTTCACCGCTGAGTGCCTCAAGAACAACTCGGCCTTTAAACTCGGGGGTGAAGGTTCTTCATTTTCGTTTCGCCATCGGGGTCTCCTTTCAAGTTAGTGGATATTATACCACAATCTTGGTTTAGGGAGTGGCCCGAATTTAGGGGGCAGTACAGTATTTTCGTGAGTCTTATTCTATCATTAAAACGCTCGGTAGCGCAATAATGTGCGACGACTTGGTAATATATGGTCATATGATACTATTTACAAATCAACATTTTCCGAGTGGCAGTGAAGTCACCAGCGTTGATGGTGTAGAGATAAACGCCACTGCTTACGGATTCTCCCATCTGGTTACGCCCATCCCAATAGGTGGCTTTTGCGGGTGAGGTATATTCACCGACGGGGAGTCTCCCCAAGGATAGGCGACGTACCAAAACGCCTGTTGATGTATAGATGTCTATACTAACGTCGTTTTCCGCTGCGAGTCGGAAGGGTATCCAAGTTTCCGGGTTAAAAGGGTTTGGAAAGTTTTGTAGGAGTTGGTTTCGCTTTACTGCTCCGAAGATGACGTGCTGCTTGCCTTTGGCTTCAACAGCGACGGGTTGTGAAGGTAGGAGTGCCTTTGCGTCCCATATCAGGATTTGTCCGCTATTGGCGTAGGAAAGCAGAACGGATGCGTCGCGACTGACCTGAAAGTAGTCTTGAATTGGTGGGTGATGGACCGTTTTTCCGTTCTGCCAATCGATAATTTTCAGGTGATGATCTCGGTTGGCAAAGAGATAGTGACCGTCATGTGTGAAGTCGATAGCTGCGTGGACCTCGAATCTGCTCAAAAGTTGGGGCTGATCGTCAAGGAGCTTGAAAATCTGTGTTTCATTATCCAGAGGCACTGCCAAGACGGGTGTGCCGTCGGTATCTGAGGCGAAAGCGAGTCTTTCGGGCAAGACGTGTTGATTTGCGAATCGCCATGCGTATTGGAAGCTGAAGGTATCAGCGATGCGTTTGTATATGACGACCTCCTTGAACCCGTTATGACTGTCGAGGCTGGTAATGAGCACTGCGAGATATGTATCGTTTTCGCTGAATGTAAACATCGTAACATCATTGGTATCAACAACGAGTGTTTGCGCATTTTCTGGATTATTCACATCAAAAAGGTGAATCGTTTGGGATCCTCGGACAGCGACCCATCTTCCCATTGGACTCAAAGCGATGTCAGAAAATGTGTATACAGTATCAGGCAGCTGAATTCGCTTTTCAACGGCACCTGTTTTGAGGTTGTAGACTTCCAGCCAAGGTGCCCGAATGACAGCGATTTTCGCGCCGTCACTGGAGATGGCGAACCTCTCAAAGGACCTGCCTTTCGCAGACTGGAAGAGTTGGAGTTTTTTCGAGGCAATGTTCCACGCCTTAATATAGTAGTCAGAAACGGAAACAAAGGTTTTACCGTTATCAGACATGGCAGCAAGGTGCCACGTGGAAAGGAAATCTTTATAGACATTCAGGGATCGCTTTCTTGGAATATCCCAAAGCACAAACGCATCGCAATACGCTAGGAGCATCTTCTTGCCGTCTGGTGAGAGTGCCATGTCCTGCAATCTGTAAAAATCACCGCCAGAAAACGCATCCACCTGTTGGCTGGATTCAACCTCATAGACGTTGACTTTATCCTCCAAACCGCCTTGTGGCCATCGTCCCGGCAGCCCGCTTGCCTGCATAATGACATAGAGATATTGACCATTGCGGCTGAAAGTCACGCCGTTAACGCTGCCGGTGCCGTTTTCTTTTTCCCATAGGAGCTGCTGGGTCTCAACGTCCCAGACGTAGACTTTATCCACTTTTGGTTCAAACGTCGCTAACCGTCTGCCATCAGGACTCAAAACCGCACCCTTGACCCAGTTGCCTGTGTGCCCGGGAAAGTGGGCTTTCAAACGACGGGTTTTTACGTTCCACACCTCGATGTCTGGACGTTGTGAGGCGACGATGAGATCAGAATCGTCTGCTGTGAAAACCATAGCGTTATTTTTTGGGTACCCCGAACAGACCCCGCCCCCGCCATAGGTATGGCAGTTCCGCCATCGACGCCGGTCGCCTCGCATCTCTCCTATCAACGCAGATGTCTGCCAGTTCCACAGAGAAATATCATCACCCACAGAGACGGCTAATACGAAGCCGAGCCGACTGAATGCTGCCAGCACAGCGTGCCCGGGAATCACCCACTCCGATCTCTGCTCACGGGTGTGCGTCTCCCAAATCTCAATGGTTGTTGCCTCTGAATCCTGAGAGTAGTTGAGGATCGCCAGATGCGAGGCGGTTGGACTCAATATGACCTCGCTGACATAGTTTCGCTCGCCAAAGGTATCTATAACCGAACCTGTATCAATATCAACGATCTGGATCTGTTTGTAAAGCACGCGTAAGAGGGTTTCATTCGATAGGAATGCCTGATACTCAACACGGGGGTCCCCGATGCTGCCAATGGGTTCAAGCGAAAACCCAGTAGAAGGATAACACAACACACTCAAAAAACAACACATGACGCGTATACAGAATCGGATGCTCATCGTTTTTACCCCACATTATTGGTTTATTTGTGAATCAGCATTTTGCGGGTTGCCGCAAAGCCATCCGCTGTGATGGTGTAAAGATAGACACCAGAACTTACAGTTTCACCTGTCTGGTTGCGTCCGTCCCAGTAAATAGCTTTTGATTCCGAGGCGTAGTCGCCTGCGGGCATAATTCCGGGCGATAAACGTCGGACTAATTGACCTGTTGAACTATAAATACGAATCGTAACATCGCTTTCATTTGCGAGTCGGAAGGGTATCCAAGTTTCCGGGTTGAAAGGGTTTGGAAAGTTTTGTAAGAGCTGGTTTCGCTTTACTGCTCCGAAGATGACGTGCTGCTTACCGCGCGCTTGGATAGCGACGGGTTGTGAAGGTAGGAGTGCCTTTGCGTCCCATATCAGGATTTGTCCGCCATTGGCGTAGGAAAGCAGAACCGAGCCATCGCGACTAACATCAAAATAGTCTGGAATCGGTGGATGGTCGATTGGCGTTTGTGTCTGCCAGTCGAAAATTTGCAGGTTACCCTCTCGATCCACAAAGAGATAGCGGCTATCGGATGTAAAGCGCATAGGTGCACCAACATCCAATGTGTTGAGGAGTTCGGGTTTATCAGGTGAGAGTTTGAAAATCTGCGTTTCATCATATTGGGGCAGAACCAGTAGAAACGTTCCGTCGATACCCTTTGCCAAAGCGGGTCTCGAAGCGTAAGTGAGTTCCGGCACCTGCCATGCATATTGGAAAATGAAGGTGTCTGCGATGCGTTTGTATAAGACGACCCAATTCAGATAGTTGTTATTTTTCTGTGTGCGTGTGGAGGCAGCGAGATATTTATCGTTTTCGCTGAAGCTGAACTTGGTAGTGTAGTTAATATCGTAACCGGCTTCTGAAGCGAGTATCTGACCTTTTTCTGGATTTTCGAGATCCAAGAGGTGAATCTTCTTGGATCCCCGCGTTGCGACCCATCTCCCTGTTGAACTGAAAGCGATGTCACCATCTGAATAATTATGCTGAAATCGGTGTTCAATAGCACCTGTGCGCAAGTTGCGGATCTCAATCCAAGGGTTCCGACCAATAGCGATTTTCTGGCCATCAGGTGAGACAGCGAACTTCTCAAAAAGTCCGCGTTCGGCAGAAATAAGTAATCGGAGTTTTTGCGACGGAATATCCCATGCCTTAATGTAATAGCGGGAGACAGAGACAAAAGTTCTGCCGTCAGCAGACATAGCATCGTTCCAACCATAGACGAAATCCGCCCAAACATTCAAAGGTCGCTTTTCTTGAAGATCCCATAGCACAACGGCGTCCCAATACGGCAAAAGCATTTTTGTGCCGTCTGGCGAGAGTGAGATCGCCTGCAATTTGTAGAAATCGCCGCCGGAAAACACATCGACCTGTTTCCCGGTTTCAACCTCATAGATGCTGACGTTATCGTCCCAACCCCTCCAGGGACCCGGAGTCGTCCAACGCAGCCGTGTCGTCTGCCTACCGACATAGAGATGTTGAGAATTTGGACTGAAAGCGATGCCCGCAACGCCGCCAAAAACCCCGCCAGTGCCTGTTTCCTCTTTCCATAAGAGCTGCTGGGTCTCAACGTCCCAGACGTAAACATCGCTCCAGCCATCTTCAAACGTTGCCAGTCGTTTTCCGTGGGGGCTGATAACGGCATCTGCGACCCAGTTGCCTGTGTGTCCTTGAAAATGCCCTTCCAAGCGACGGGTTTCGACATTCCACACCTCGACGTCTGGACGTGCTGAGGCGACGATGAGATAATGATCGTCTGGCGTAAAAACCAGGGCATGATTGTTTCTATGCGACGAACCGACATTACTACCGTCGCGATGGGTATGGCTCTGCTTCCAGGGACGGCGTTCGCCAATCATCTTACCTATAAACGCCCCGGTCTGATAGTTATGGAGCGTAATCTCATCATCAAAAGAGACAGCGAACAGCGAACCGGTTCGACTGAATGCTGCGAGTCTGATGCGACCTGTCATCTCCCATTTCGCTGTCTGCTGCCGGGCATGCGTATCCCAAATATCTATGGTCGTCGTCTTTGAATCACGAGAATAATTAAGGATCGCCAGATGTGAGACAGTCGGACTCAAAATAACATCGCTGATGTCGTTTCGCTCGCCGAACGCATCAATAACCGAACCTGTATCCGCCTCAACGACTTGGATGTGGCTGTAAAGCACGCGTAGGATGGTTTCATTGGAAAGAAAAGCATGCTTCTCAACAAGCGGTTCTCCGATACTGCCAATGGGTTCAAGGGCAAACGCGGCAGCGGAAAAATAGAAAATACAGATCAGGGTCATATACGAAATCCGCAAACTTCGACCCAAAGGATTCATGTGCCTCTTCATGATAAAACCTCCAAACATTTCGGCAGTCAGTAGAAAACTTATCAATCGCCTTAGTCATTTACAAAACCGGATACCCATCGTTTTTACCCCCTTATATCTCAATTCAGATATAGCAAAACGTGTTAGAGGACGCACTCTCAAATAGATATAGTGCAATTTTCATGCCAACAGCAAATCACCTTCAATCTGCTCCTAAAAAAAGGGTTTACACCGATATTGCCCGAATATGTCATTTTTCAGTGTTCAATTACTGCACAGTTTCGGGCAGAAGGTGTCTTAGCCTTTAGCGGAAAACAGTTATATTTTTCTCAAAAATCAGGTATACTCAAGGTATCTGGTGGATAGGAAAGCAATTGAAGGCGGTGGGCGTTAAAGCAGGAACAGTAAAACAAGATATGTCTGTTTTCATCGAGATATATCACGTTTTGAAGGAGCGGTTTTCGATGCGTCGTATATGTAGCACTCTGGCTGGGATTCTTATCGTGTTGTTGATTTCTTTGATGAGTAGTTGCTCAAGCAGGAACGCCCCGTACATCGAATTCAACAGACAAGGGTTTAGCCTCCAAATGGGGCTGAATGAGCGTTGTGATCCCGTCCAACACTCCCATGGCGGTGCGCACTTGGTCTTGGCTTACGATTCTCAGAGCAATGCCTTTAAAGGACATGTGGAAAACATGACCGAGAAAACCTTGAAGGACGTCCGCGTTGAAGCCCGCTTATCGAACCGAGAAAAACTCGGTCCGACGCCTGCGATGGATCTTGCGCCGGGTGAAAAAAAGCAAGTCAAGTTGATACCGATAAGCAAAAACTTTACAGGCTGGACAGCGCATGTCGAAGTTCCAAGAAGTCAAGATTAGCAGTTTTGCTGGCTCTGGTAATTGAATCAAAAATAAACCCCATTTTTTCTGTTTCCTATAGGGTATTAACCCGTTCCCTAATACTAAAGTTTGGACAATTTTTGTCTGTTTTTGGTTGTGCTTTTAGCAGCGACTTCGGGTTTAAGAATCAAGCCACCTTTTTCGTCCTTTATGAAGTTCCCTTCATCGTCCGTGAGGAAATCACGTTTTTCCTGGCGTTTTATGTCCTCACACAGGGCACGTAAATCATACTGGAAAGAAGCAGCCCATTCATCGCGAATTCGATGAATTTCCTCAATAATTGGGTCTTTCAACATTTCAAGAAACCTCCCATAAGAGTTCCAGTGG
The DNA here is from genome assembly GCA_009839745.1 of Candidatus Poribacteria bacterium. Lineage (NCBI taxonomy): Bacteria > Candidatus Poribacteria > Candidatus Poribacteria bacterium. The sequence continues at coordinate 30,755 of VXPE01000114.1, read as the reverse complement.
TGTGTAAATATCGGATTCTTTTCTGTTGCGAATTGGCGTTGAAAAACGCTAATTTAGATTTCTGAGAGAAACCCATGTTGATAATTTGATTTTTGCTATAGAAGGGGCTGGTGGTGCAAATGGAGAGGCATCGGTCTCATCTTCGATATCCGGTATCTCAAAGATAGCCCACACAGGGTAGTGATCGGAGATATTTTTATCGTAACCCTCACCGAATTCGTCATCAAAACGATACACCCCTTTTTCTTTTAATTCAAATTGACCGGAATCAAACAGGATATTATCATAAGTCGTTTCATCATTTTCACCAGCGACTGTTGTATCATAAGTCGAATCTAAAGCCGCCTTCATTTCAGGGTAATTTTCCTCATCTAAAAGACCGTCATCTTGAAATGCTATATCCGCTGGACCCTCTTCTAAATTGAAATCCCCTAATACAAAGATGTTTGGAGTCCCTGTTTTGCATTTCACGGCTTCATAAACATCATCTAAACGCTCTGTTTCATAAGCAGCGTGTTGTTGGGGATCTAAGTGGCACATAATGATGATAAACTCAAAATCCCGGTATGAAAAACCAGCGTATCCAGGATCCCTTGAGAAATTATCCCAACTATCTTCCATATCATCATAGAGATGTATAGTGTCTTTTGGGGTTAACTTTACAGGGTTAAAAAATATGGCGTATTGTTCTTGTCTTCCTCTACCGGTTCTCTCACTTTCGATATACTTCCAATCTGCGCCTAAAGTCTCTAACAGTTTGGGTAACGTTTTACGTGCTTTATCTTGAACCTCTTGGATAGCAACTACGTCAAATTTGCCCTTTTTTATGATCCCTGCTATCTTGCCTATGGTGTCATTCGCCTTATGATGTTCAGTCCGGGCTTTGGTCTGCTCGTTCTGACTCTCATTAATCCCTGCTTTTGTTTGACCGAACTGTTGTATATTCCAAGTAGCGATCTTTATCTTATCAGCGACCACCGGTGAAGTAAGAACCATTATCGCTATAATTATCATCCAAAATTTTGCTAACATATCATTCTATGGTTTGACGAAGGTCGTTTGTTCATGTTCGCGATCAAAATTCTCGATCCCATGATTGTCTTTCTGACTCGATATAAGTGTCAATTTCTTCGACAGTGCTTCCCCATGTCCCTTTCATTGAGCCACTCATCTTCTGAATCAGTTCTTTTTTTTCTTCGCGAGAAAGTTCATGAGGTGGTTTTAGGAGAACTTTGAATTCGATCTCAAGTGCTTGTCCTTCGGGAAGGTTGATCTTATCCAAAGGTTCAATCACACCGTTTCTATATGTTGCTTTTATTTTTTTCTTTCCATCGTTTTATTCCTCCATACTCGCTTTCAATAATGAGTATATCATTAATGTGGGGAAGTTGCAAGTGAAAGAATAGCATGGTAGCGTCATTCAATCGAGTGCGCAAACTAAAAGTTTACGCTACGAATGGGTGTCATTTTGGTGGAAAAAAGGAAAGACGAGGTTAGGAAACCTCGCCAGCGGTGTATCTAATTGACGGGCAATGAATTGCCCTACTACAAACAGAACGGTTTTGTTATGTCAAGAAGCGGTGGTAGATGAGGGTGGTGAGGATCTTGTAGCCGGCTTTGAGGGTGCCGGTGAAGGTGCCTGTGATTTTAGAGACCCCAATCCGCTTGCGGTAACGAACTGGAACTTCACACACGGGGATTCCCTGTTTCGCGGCTTTGAGCTGCATCTCAACTGTCCATCCGAAGGTTTTGTCCTGCATGTTCAGAGCAAGGAGTTGCGGATACCGGATCGCTCGAAAGGGACCCAAATCTGTATAGCGCACACCATAGAAGTGTTTTATCAAGAAACAGGCGAGCCAATTGCCGAAGCGTGCTTGCGGTAACAACGCGTTCCGCGCCCTGTCTGCACGTCTCGCACCGATGACGAAATCGGTTTTGCCTTCAAGGATCGGGTGGAGGAGTTGCGGCATGTCTGTCGGATAGTCGCTATAGTCGCCATCCAGAAAGACGACAATATCCGGTTCAGCCGTGGTAAGTGCAGCGATTCCGGCGAGACAGGCGAATCCATATCCGCGTCGGGGTTCAGCGATAACCCTGGCACCGTTTCGGTGTGCGATCGTGGCGGTGTTATCGGTGCAGCCGTTGTCAACGACGATAATTTCCTGAACTGTTGCTTCAGTTTTTCCATTAAGGGTACGCACGGTCTTTGGAATATCGGTGATGACGTTGGCAATGGCGTTTTCCTCATTGAGGACTGGGATGATGACCGAAATTTTTTCTGATGGCATCTACAACCTTGCAGCGGGTTCCTGCACTGTGTCGAGTAGACGTTGGATGACGGTGTCAGAGTCAACACCTTCGGCTTCGGCATGGAAATTGGTTAAGATGCGATGGCGTAGAACCGCAGGCGCGACAGATCTCACGTCTTCACAAGAAGCGTTGTAACGCCCCCGTAGAATTGCGCGGGCTTTTGCCCCTAAGATGAGATACTGTCCCGCACGGGGACCCGCGCCCCATCGGACCCATTGCTGGATGAAATCGGGAGCGTCTTCCTCTTTCGGACGGGTTGCCCGTGCGATTCTCACAGCGTATTGCACAACGTTCTCGGCGGCAGGCACCCGCCTCACAATATCATGGAGTGCTACGATAACGTGCCCAGACAGTAGGGTATCAAGTTCAGGTATCTCTGCACCGGTCGTTGCTGAAACGATGTCCGTCTCCTCTGCCTCTGTCGGGTAATCGATGACGATTTTGAACATGAACCGATCTAACTGTGCTTCTGGAAGTGGATATGTTCCTTCTTGCTCAATCGGGTTCTGTGTAGCGAGTACAAAGAAAGGCTGTTCCAATGCGAATTCGGTGCCCCCGGCGGTAACGTGATACTCCTGCATCGCTTCTAAGAGTGCGGCTTGTGTCTTCGGGGGTGTCCGATTGATCTCATCGGCGAGGAGAATATTGGCGAAAATCGGTCCCTGAATAAATCGGATCGTGCGATGCCCGGTTGTGCGGTCCTCCTCAAGAACATCGGTTCCCGTGATGTCGGCGGGCATGAGATCAGGCGTGAACTGGATCCGCTTAAATTTAAGGTTGAGAATTTGTGCCAATGTCCGAATCATGAGGGTTTTGGCAAGCCCTGGGACCCCCTCTAACAAGCAGTGCCCTCCGGCGAAAAGTGCCATCAACATCTGATTGATAACGTCCTCTTGCCCAACGATTACTTTTTTGAGTTGCCCTAAAATCAACTCTTGGCTTTTCATCAACTCTTCTATTGCTTGAACTTCTTCTGTTGCTGGCATCTTTTTAATTATGGTCTCCTGAGCTGCCCTCCAAATGTAAAGCTAAGACAAATTATGCCATTTAAGGCATAATTTCATTACGGGCAGGTTATTGATGAGTTCCAACTGGTTTTGTAACGGCTACTGTGTTAATATGAATCGTTTCGGTCCTCGATTTGAGGCGATTCTGACGACATCTTTGAGATGGTAAATGTCCTCGGGTGTGACCCTCGGTGCCAAGAAACGGATCGTCTGATGCATCTCGGCTTTCCGCTTGGATTGCGAATAGCGAATCTGTATCTCTGCGACCTCGGTCTTCAACGTCTGCTCCTCAGGAACGGTATCAATCCGAAAAGGGGCATCTGTGCTGACGCTGATCTTGTCCTCAAGCGTTAATGCCTTACCAATAACGGCGGGATACATCCGGCGTTCCTCACTCAATAGTTCGGCATAAGGGTGCTTGACGATCGGTAATTCCAGGACAAATTGACTGCCAATCGCGTACAAATACTCTTGACACGTCCATGTCACTTCAACCTTCAATTCACCTTCCAACTTTGAAAGCCCTGAGACTTCGACCTCCGTCACCTTGGCACGTTCGTCCAATTCCAACGCTTTGTGGAAGAACTCCGCTTTTTCCTCAGAAGTCTGCAGGTGTGCGAGTTGACTTCGGAGTTTCATGTTAAAAATCCCTGTTACCGTCAACGCTTGACGCACAGAGACGCTCATATCCTTTTTCACCGCGACGCGGGTGTGAACACGCTTCAGATTCGATGTTGCATCGATAGAAGGACTCTTCTGAAAGAGATAGAGCCTATTTTCCATTGAATGACGCTTGGAAGTCGGCGGTGGATTATCAGTTTCCGAAGACTGACGGCTCTCGGTTAGAAAGCGGGGGTTGATAATCAGTGCCCACCTGTCTTGGTCGCCGGCAGGGAAATCCCCAAAAGCGCACGTCTCTGCTGTCGGATCGAGCCAGATGAATTCATCATCTCGGTTTCCGCCGTCAACAGCAAGGATCATGTGATTGAAATAGGCGAGCGAAGGGACTGCCTCGACCTCGGAACCTCCGTCTGGGAGGTGAGCGTTAACCCCGCGCGTATCGCCAGCGGAAATGAGAACAGGATAGGAATTAATACCCACGGATGAAAGCATCGTAGAGAGGAGCGTCGTTTTGTCCTTACAGTCCCCTTTCCCGACTTTCAGAACGAAGTCCGCTGGATACGGCTTAATTGCCCAGATACCGAGCTCATAACCGAGATACTGGATATTCGTGGCGACGTATTCATAAAGTCGTTTTATTTTTTCCTTTCGGGACCAGGCACCTTTGAGGATTTGCTCGGTCTTTTTCGTAATTTCTGGTGTAATGGTATCCTGCTCCCGAATGAGCGTTGCATACCACGTCACCAATTTATCCCAAGAATCAATTGAGGAGATACTAATGCTATAGGCGAGATCCTGAGGCGCAGGCATCAAGTATTCCTCTTTCAAAGGAGGGACATCTTGCACTTCAAAGGTGTAAGTGCGGATATAGTTATTCTCGGTAATTGTGGGTTCAATATTTTTTAATTGATTGCTTCTGGGCTGCTGCGTCCGTTGTGCTTCTACAGACGGTGCGCCTGAAATCTGGTAATAGAGTTGCTTCTTCTTCGGGATATGGACGGTGAACCGATAATATTGCACGGGTTGTGAGCCTTGAAAATAGACCTTGCGCCAAAACTCACCCCGCATGACATGCCCAAGATTGTTCGTGGAATAGGCATAGTCTATGATACAGCCATCGGAGATTTCTGGGAGTGTGAAATACATCAGGCGTGCATCGACGTATAAACCTGCGTCCACAGCACTCGGCGGCGGGATATTCGTTACCACATCATTCAAATCCAACGCAACAATTCTACCATCAGGTGTAAAGGTTCGGGCATGATGGATCGTGACATCGTCTTTGCCACGCATATAAGGGATGCTAATTTCGCCGAGATCTGCCCCGTCTTCATTGAAGATTTTGACGACGCGCCGTGTGGAGTAGATATAACGACTCTTTTCATCAATGTCTACATCGACGCTTTCCCACAGAACAACAGCACCGTCTTCTGGATAGTCCTTTTCAGAGGGGGCTGTATCAATGGCATCTTGGATGACATTCTCGTCCGCCTCGCTGATATAGTCGTAGGGCAGTGTCGATGGACGATTCTCAGCGTTGTGAATCGCAGTCGAAGTCTCTCTATTCTCGTGTTCACGCTCTTCGGGGGATCCCGTAGGTGTTACATCGGCGAAGACTTCATCAGGTTCAGGTGGCGATGGTGTGCTCGGCAGCGCCGTTTGACGGGTTCCTAAGAACGTTTTTGTGGCGAGTGCCCCGTCATCTGTCCCGTCTGCATCCTCGGTCTCAGGGACAATCGTTAGGTTTCGAGTGGCGTTTCCATCGCCGTTATCATCAAGATGCGGATGTTCAGACTGAACGGTTCCGCGGTCCTCATACCATTCCTTCGTCCGCGTCTGCAGCGAGAGGAACGCTTCTAAGAGTGAGATGTCTCCATCGGTGTTTATATCGTTATCTGCTGTAGAGAAGGCATCAACAAAGACATCACCGAATCCTGCTTGTAGTGAATAGCCTTCGTTTGGTGAACTTGAGGTGAGGATTATGCGTCCCGGCGCGCTCAGTTTCGGCACAAGTCTTCCACTATAAGGGAAACCGAAGATGAGAACCTGATTCTCAGCAGGAATACCGTTAATAAGCCCCACATATTCCATTTCAGTAATGTCCCGACCTCGCAGATTAAACTTCGCACTCCCTCTACCCGTCCGGGATGCGTGCCCCAGCATAAACAGCAGAAACCGATCCGAGGGTTGCACAGTCTTAGCGAGCTGATTGAATGCAGCTAAAACCTGTTCGCGATTTGATTCTGCGTCAACCAGTTCTAATCCGCCTTGTCCGCTTTGATTTGTATCGCCTATGTCTTCAAAGAGAAAGGTAATCTGATCCGGAGTGTAACCGTATTCGTTGGTGAGCAATTGATGGAACCGAGAGGTGGCACCCCAGAACGCGTCGTAAAAGGATTTTTCACCGGCGACACCACCAATAATCAGGACGTGATCCGCGGCAAAGCCGGTCGTAGAAAGTAGACAAAGTGTAAGGATTATGATGCGTATCTGAAGCATTTTTTTCTTCATGGTTATATACCTTGTTAGGGAGAGCTACGTATTAGAACCTGCAACCGTTTCCTTTGTAAAGTCACCACTCTTGCCGCCTGTTTTTTTCATAAGCCTTACTTCACCAATAACCATCTCTTTATCTACTGCCTTACACATGTCATAAACCGTCAAGGCAGCGATTGACACGGCGGTGAGTGCTTCCATTTCTACGCCTGTGCGTCCCACGGTCTGAACTTCCGCTTCAATTTCGACCTGTGGTGCGTCATCTGCGATAGCGAGTTCAACGCGAATTGAGGTCAAGGCGAGGGGGTGACACAATGGAATCAGTTCACTTGTGCGTTTTGCCGCCATAATCCCCGCAAGCCGTGCGACCTCTAAAACATCGCCTTTCTTCATACCCTGTTCAGCGATGAGGCGAAGTGTTTCAGGACGGGCGGTAATATGCCCACGAGCGATGGCGATACGGCGGGTCTCATCTTTGCCACCGACATTCACCATTCGCGTGTTGCCTTTTTCGTCAAAGTGCGTCAGGGAATTGTCCATCTTTCCCTTCCTTCCATTCTTTATTTCTATCGGTGGGGTTAGAAACCGCACCTACCGGGGGAGTGCGTAAGTCCTATCCTATATTGGGTGTTCCGCTATAATTTTTTCGTATTTTTCCCGAAATTGCTGGAGGTATTTCCCTTCACCATGATAGGCGGCAACGTCTGCAGGGTTTGGCTGGATTGATTCACCGCGCTTTAAGACCACAGCACTGAACGCCTCAACATCAAAGGATTCTGCCACCATATCCGCATCTGCATCCCCCTTCTCAATAGCAAGTTTTGACTTGCCAGCTGCATCAAAAAGGGCCTTGACCCCTGCAACAGCCGCACCGAGTGCAGCCCCTCCTGTCTCTACGGGGAGCGTTGGTCTGTTCCAGATTCCTGCGACACGCCGCATGATTTCAGGACTCTCTGTTGCTCCGCCCGTTACAAACAAGGGATCCTGTGTCTGCTTCGTGAAGACGGCGGAGTAAATGTAAACCGCGGCGAGGCTCGTTTCAATAATACCCGTATAATCCTCTGCCAATGTGGATTGTGCGGTGGCGCGGATGCGTTCAAACGCACCAGAGACAGGGAAAGACTCCGTCTTGGGTTGCCAAAACGTCATGAACTCTCCGGGGGCAACAGTCTGTAACGCCGCCTCTGCGGGCGCGTATTCCTCTTTCGATAAGCCGTATTGACTCCTCACGGCATCCCATACCATGGCACCGTTTGTGCGACATCCAAACATAAAGGGACGGTTAATGCCGTCATACATGGCGTTGGCGAATCCCTCTGGGTCGAGTGTATCCCCGTCGGTTGACACCATGTTGACGAAACTGGTTCCGAGACTCAGCAAATCTCCGGCAACAGGGACCTTCGACTGCGGATTGTCGCCAGAACCGGCGATCACAGCACAACGACCATCGAAGCCATACTTCTCTACGTAATACGCCGCGAGACTGCCCACGATGGAATCTGGACGTGCGAGTGAAGGCAATTTGGATGGGAGTCTTTCCACACCCCCCGGTAAGCCTTCCGCGGTTGCCGCCAATAGGGCGGGGTCCCACACCTTGCCTCGGTAGTTCATGAGCGACATCCCACATCCGTTTCCATAATCAATAGGCACATCCGCGTTACCGGTCAGCACTGCGGGGATAAAACTGCTAATCAATTGGACTTTTGCTGTCGCGGTGTAACATTCAGGGAACTGTTCTCCGACACGGCGCACAACGGTACCTGTGAAGCGGAGCGGCGCATCCGAACCGGAAAGGTCAATCATCTTCGCTTTTCCACCGACCCCGTTTCGGACAGCCTCCGTTTGTGCGGTCGTGTTCGCGGTCATCCAGATGGGGGCGTTGGGATACGCAAACGCGTCTTTTAACAGGATTTGTAGGGACGAGGTCACCGCGTCCGGACGTGTGAGTTGCGCCAGCAGTGTGTCGGCATCTCGGTTCAGATAGACGTGTCCGTGTTGTTGTCCTGATGTGTTGATGAGGCTGATGTTCTCAAGTGGAATGCCCGCCTCGCGCATGTCAGCAAATAGCGCGTCAAGTGAGGCGAGATACATCAGCGGCGGCTGTTCGGCTTCGCCTTCCTCTCTCGGCGGTAAGATGTAGTCTTCTCCAATACCGAAGTGATTGAGGCGTGCATCGGCGCGATAGTCAAGCGAATGCTCAAAGCATTTTTCGGCGGTGTCTATATCAATGACGACAGCGGATAGGCTCTGTGTGCTTGAATCTAAACCGAGTGCGAGTCTTTCTCTTGGCACAAATTTCTCCTATACATCCCGCAATCAGGGATTGCGATTAATTTCCGGGATAGGCACGGTTCTCTAATTCTGCGACGAACTTTTCAGCGGCGATCGCAGCTGCGGCACCGGCTCCTGCAGCAGTAATCGCTTGGCGGAAGACATGGTCATGCACATCGCCTGCGGCGTAGACACCATTTACGTTTGTGCGCTGCATCTCGTCGACAATGATGTACCTTTGTTCATCCATATTTATGACATCTGTGAAGAGTTCTGTGTTCGGAATATGTCCTATAAAAATAAATACACCGTCGATCGGGAAGGGTTGCGTCTCACCGGTTTTAACGTTTTTGAGGGTGGCACCCGTCACTTGTTCTGCGTCACCATTAATTTCTTCGACCACCGTATCCCAGATAAACTTGATTTTATCGTTTTTGAAGGCGCGTTCCTGCATAATCTGGCTCGCACGGAGCTGATCGCGGCGATGGACGATATATACTTCGGAAGCATATTTGGTTAGGAAGATGCCTTCCTCCAACGCAGCGTCCCCTCCACCAACGACAATCAGTCGCTGATCTTGGAAGAAGAACCCATCACACGTCGCACAATAGGAGACACCGCGTCCGCCGTATTCCTCTTCGCCGGGAATATCAAGTGTGCGTGGCGATGCCCCTGTCGCTATGATCACAGATTTTGCGCGGTATTCTTTCTCGTAGGTGGTGATGGCAAACGGGTGTTGCGAAAAGTCGACCGCTGTTACGGTGTCGAATTTAACTTCGGTGCCGAACCGCTCTGCCTGTTCCTGCATGCCTTGTATGAAAACCCCCGCCTCGTTGCCGAAGAAACCGGGATAATTTTCCAAGTCAAGCGTCAAAGAGAGTTGTCCACCAAGTGCCTCTCCTGTAATCAGGATAGGTTCAAGCATTGCGCGAGACGTATAAACGCCCGCGGCAAACCCGGCGGTGCCACCGCCAATAATCACAATATTTCGATCTTCTCTGTTGTTTGTATTTGTATTCATTTTTTTAATTGTTCGCCAAGCGTTAACTGGCAGTTTTGGTTACATAAAGACTTTACGGTTAAGTTCCGCAAGCCTCCGTTGTTGGCTTGCTTACGGCATTCCTAATATCTTCACTCCATCAGCAAAGAGGGAACCTTCGTTAAACGATACTTTCTTAACTGACTGCTGAAAGGATTTTTGAAAAAATCCGACCTGACTGCCGACTACTTTATTTAGAACGGAAGTGGAATGCCAACGCGTTCAGCAGCCGTTTTCAAATGTTCTTGATGTGCCTTGCCGATCGGGATACCGATTTCAGCCCATTCCCGTTCGCGTTCCCATTCTAAGCCACCGGGTAGATCCGAACGTTCATACCCCGGTGCGGGTTGCATCTGTCGTGCCTCGTGGATATGTTGATCGATCTCTGCTTTATATTCGTCAATCGGTCGGAATCGGGAAATGTCAATCGCGGCAATGAACGCCCCTTGATTGGCACCCTCCCAGATTGTTGGCGGATCCGGGGGTTTATCGAATAGCCAGATGCCCGCCATAAATCCACCGAGTGCATGACTCACATGACTCAAGCCCAACATCTTGAAGAACGCGGCAGGACTCTGTTCAAATGCCTCTTCCAATGGTAGTTTGGCATCAATACCGGTTGCCATATCAACAACAATAGGCGGCTGGTCACCCGCGGGAATCGCGAAACTCATCGGTGATGCCCCCGTTGCGGTGGCAATCGGAGCGTCAGGACTGTGCCGAAAACGGTGGCAGGAGACCGCAAACCCGGCGCAATCCGCTTCCAGGGCGAGTCGTGAATACTTGCCAGCACTCCCGAAATGGAAGTGGTTCCGACTCGTTGCGGCACCCAATCCCATCTCTTTGGCTTTTTTGACGGCTGCCTTTGCTGCAGGATACGCCGCAAAATGTCCCATACCGCCATCACCATCGTAGATCGTTGTCGTCGGGGATTCATCGATGCAACGGACGTTTGGACGTGGGTTTACTTTGCCGTCAAGCATCATCCCGACATATCCCGGGGTTTGCCAGGTGCCATGACTGAATACGCCGCGCAGATCGGTGAGGACGAGTAGGTCAGCTATATGTGCTGCGTCCGTTTCCGAGGTGCCTGCCTTCTGGAAAGCGGCACTGATGAAGCTCCGCAGGGCATCTGGCATCACACGGATAAATTCTTTCGGTATGACATTCATATTTTTAATTGTTCGCAAGGCGTTAGATGAAGTGGTTGGTTTGTTGACGCTTTTTTCTCATATCCGCCTGCGCCGTTGTTGCAGGCTACCGTCTTAAGCCAATTTCCCTTAAGATAATCCAAAAACAGTAGTCCGTAATGAAATGGAGGACGGATAGATGGAACACACGTCAAAGTTCAAATGCCCTCTACGCAAGCCTCTATAGATTTGCGGAATAATACTCCACAAGATAAAATTAAAAAGTGAATCTCGGAATTCCGTCAATAATTGGATAGTGCCGTTCACATACTTCGCAGTGGAGCCGTTGTTTTTCCCATGTAATTTCACCTTTACACTGCGGACAAACGAGAATCTCGTGCAACGTTTTTGTCTGACGGTTTTTGCTTCTTACCAACAGCGATTTCGCCTGAGAGACGATGCGCCGCGGGATTACGCTTTTAAGAAGTAGCAGCCATTCATTTTGTTCCGAAGTGCCATTGCCCGACGCGATGAGCCTCTCAAGGGTATCTGGGCATTCTAAATTCAATGCCGGCTCCTGATCTGGGAGTATCTCGTAGTTGATTTTATCCTCCCATTCGTACTGGACCAGGAAGAGGTTATGGTGCGTAAGATGAAACCGTTTCCAGTGTTTGTCCGTCGCCACTAACCTATGGAAGAGCTGCCCGAATTGCGACTGTCCTTCATTCCGCCGCAGCATCAGACAGTCATCGACCAAGTTGACGACCCAGTTGTGATAGTGCCACCCGTAAATGCGTTCTCCTATTTCAGACGGGGTTTCAATATATCCACGGCGTGCGACGCGCTCTAATTCGGCAATGAGTCGCTCGGGGTCTTCGACGTGCTCTAATACATGTGAGCAGATAACATAGTCAAATGCCTGGTCAACGAACGGCAGAAACTGCCCATCCGCTTCCACAATCGGGCGGTCGGCGACGATGACACCGCCGCGCTGCTCGTCATCCGCTATAAATTTATCACATAAGACATCCGAGCGTGCTTTCGGATTGTGACCGCTCCCTATCTCTAAGACAAAATCGTCTGGACGAATGTTCATTTTTCGACGACCATGGTGATATAAGGACTCAGGTAAGGAAACGCACCTGCGATAATTCTACCTTTTATCCCGAAGCCAACGGCTTTCTTGACGATCGTGCACCCGTGCGACCGAAAAAATTGAGCGAGATCAATAGGGCTGGCATAATAGGCACTGTCTGCATCTCCACCGATGGCATCCGCCTGTAAATCGGGTTCACGGTAAATGAAGTTCGGTGCCACTGTCGGAGGTGTCAAGAGCCGCTTCTGGACATAGAGCCTGCAGTTGCGTATAAACTGCTGCAACGCTTGTCGTTTCGTTTCACCCCAAACGGGTCTGCCGGGTCTGCCAAACATCAGGTTCAGCCAATCAAAGAACGGGATGATGGGTGAACAGAGATTTGGTCCCGAGATCACAATTCTCCCGCCCCTGCATACAACGCGCATCATTTCGGTTAACGCCGTTTCTACGTCAGGTAGATGTTCAACCAATTCGTTTGAACAGATAACATCAAAGGAATCGCTTTCAAAAGGGAGTTCCATCACATCGCACACCCGATAGCGAAGTTTCGAATTTTCCCATGCTCGCGCCTCTTCGAGAAAAAGCGGAGAGATGTCGGTGCCGATGACATCAAAATCCGCCTGATTGAGCAGCCGCGCTGAAATGCCGTTCCCACATCCAAGGTCAAGAATTTTGGAACGGGGCGGTGCATAACGGATCACCAGTTCTACGTAGTGTCGGAGATAGGTTTCATCGTGTGCAGATAGAAGCCCTTTATAGGTCTCGGATGTTTCGTAGAACTCACGCATCCGCTCTCGTGTTTCCAGTATTGCTTGCGCGCTATGAAAATAGTTTGGCATAAGCGTTCCGTGTTTCGTGTCCGCCCGCGCCGTTGTTGCGTGCTACACTCTTTAGAAAACCTCTTAGGAGCGGAGCGTATTCCACGGTGCCTGATCGTAAACATCGATGAGTTGATACCCCTCTGCGCCTTTGCTGGGGCTGAGGGTAACAAATAATTTCGCTGACGCAGAAGAGACGTTAAAAGAGGCGTGGACCATGTCCGCTGGGATAAATACAGAATCCCCTGCGTTGAGTGTCTGCTTCTTATCCTCAAGCCACTGTTCGACGCTGCCTTCTATGACGTAGATAACCTCTTCTTGGTCTGGGTGTTTATGGAAATCGTGTCCATATCCGGGAGAGAGGCTGACTTCCATGGCGACAATGTCTTTCGCGCCTGTGCTTTCTGGACGACTGAGCCAACCGATTGTTCCCCAGTCGAGTTCGTCTCGTTCTATGTTCGCGGATGCAATAAATTTCCCGTTCATGACGTTATATGTTCTCCTATTGTTTGTTTGTAGCGCGCTGTGAATTGAGGTTGCAATCCAGAAGCGCGCACTCGGACGGATTTTATCGCTGTGAGGTCTTCAGGTGTCCCCAGGTTGTAGCGAGTTTTTGGCGCGGATCAACGGCAAAAAGCTCGAAATAGCCTTTCTCCATCTGGTCAATAACCTCGTCCTCATCGAGGGCACGGTTCCAAATACGGACCTCGTCAATGAGTCCAAGAAATTCGCGTTGACCTTCGTGTGTTCTCCCCACCAGGACATCGGCTTGATCGGCTTTACCGGGCGGCGCGCCTTTGCCAGGGAATTCACCAGCCGCTTCACCGTTCACCCAATACTTGTGTACCGAGCCATCAGCTACCTGGGCAACGACGTGGACCCATTCCTCTAACGGAACCTTTTTGTTGCAAACGCTTCCGCCACCGACACTCAGGTGTAAACATTCACTCGGGAATTCGGTGTAGAAACTGTAAGAACGTGGATTGTTGCTTTTCGCAACGATGCCTTGCCACCTTTGACCGTTGGGACCCTGATGGCGTTCGGTATTGATCCAAGCCATGACGGTTACGCTCTCATCAACAGTGAGAATGTCAGCGTGTGGAACTACAACCCAGTCGGTTTTACCGTTCAGTTCCAAAGCCTTACCGAATTTGCCTTCAACAAGTTTCGGCGCGCCAACTAATTCGCCATGGTTCTCATAGAGTGAATGGTCAATGGCGTTTTTTCCATCAATCTCATCGAAAGAGAAGTAGAGGATCATTGAATCCTCGGGTTCGTTCAACGCGTAGGCAAAAGATGCCGTAAACGCGACAAGTGTTAGCATTATCAATAGGGTTTTCATTTTTCCTCCATAGAGACCCGCCTTAAGCAGGCATCTTTTTAGAATTGGCTAAGGGATCGGAACAATCCCATTCCCTTCAACTGCCATAAACCTTCGGTTGACAGGGAGGTGCGTTCCTCGGTCGATGTGTCCGTTGAGCCAGCGAATTTCAAGGAGATCAATCTGTTCCGCTTTACCAACGCCGAAATGGGCACGCAGGTCGTGGAAAGAGAGATAACTCCCGCCACTCTGGACTTCCCAATGTTGGACGTGTGTTCCCGTGACGACTTTAATCTTTGTGCCAATCCCAGAGCGGTTGTTTTTCTGTCCGACGACCTGAATCTGTATCCAATTGTTTCGATTCCCGATTGCGTTTTGGAGCAGATCGGGTCGTTGGTTGCAATTAGTGACAAGGATATCAAGGTCGCCATCGTTATCGTAATCGCCGATAGCAGCGCCGCGGCTGACCTTTTCCAGTGTCAAGCCATCCATCTCTGACATGACATTGGCGAATCTGCCATCGCCTAAATTCCTGAACAACAGATTCCTTTGGGGATAGGTTACATGCTTCTCAAGTAAGGTGATGTTGTCCATCAAATGCCCGTTGGCGACAAAGATATCTTGGTATCCGTCATTGTCGTAATCAAAGAACTTGATGCCCCATCCCAGATAGCCGTGTGTTACTTCCGCGATCCCTGATGTAATTGTATTGTCAGTAAAAAAGGTGCCATCATGGTTATGATAAACGGTATTGGTTTCGGTCTGGTAGTTGCTGACGGTGAGATCGAGCCACCCGTCGTTGTCGTAGTCCCCGAAATCGGTACCCATCCCGGCTTCTTCTTTACCCATATCATTATAGCACACGCCTGAAATTAATGCAACTTCCGAAAAATTGGGCGAAAAATTGGGCAAAAAATTGTCGCTTCCGTTGTTTTGAAACAGAAAGTTCGGATCCTGATCGTTCGCGACGTAGAGGTCGGTGTCGCCATCGGCATCGTAATCGGCAAACGCTACACCTAACCCGTGCTGGGGAATCAGGTCGGCGGGATGGAACAAAGCCGATGCATCGGTGAAAGTACCATCTCCGTTATTCTTGTAGAAGGTATCGTGAACGGGTGGATACGCATGCGGACCGCAATAAACGTGAACCCCGCGTTCTTCACATCGAATGTCGTTCTCTGGTGTATACGCGGCGTAGTTCGCTACATAGAGGTCCAGATGCCCATCGTTATCTACATCCGCAAACGCGCAACTGGTGCCCCAGTTCGCATTGCCAACTCGGGCGTGTGTTGTCACATCCGTGAAGGTTCCGTCGCCATTGTTCCGATAGAGTTGATCTTCACCGAAGTTGGCGACGTATAAATCTATATCGCCATCGTTATCGTAATCACCGACAGCGGCACCTGTCCCGTAGGCACGACTTCCTACACCCGCTGTGTCGGTGACATCCGTGAAGGTATTATCGCCATTGTTTCGGTAGAGGACGTTATGGGGTGTTTGGTTTTGTGCGTTCCCCGTCTGAACCGCGCCATTGATGAGGTAGAGGTCGAGATCGCCGTCTCCATCGTAATCAAAAAATCCACCGCCGGATCCGAGGAATTCATTGAAGAGTCTCAAGCCGCTTCTGCCGTCGGTATGGAGAAAGGTTATGCCCGCCGATTCCGTGACATCGACGAAAATCGGTTCTGCAAACGCGAGTGTGCAGTATTGGAAACCGATAAGTGCGAATACGAAAAGGCGATAGAGGGATGGGATCCCTTTCAAGTCGGTTTTCGACATAAGGAATAATTAAAAACGCTTTTTCAAGTGTTCTAAGTTTTGTAACGCCTTCCGAGCGTCGTCATCGTCAGGCGCGATTTCTGTGATGTGTCGGTAGACATCTATCGCTTTCTGAAGATGTCCCTGTTTCGTGTAAATTTCGGCTAACCCGTGATATGCCAAGGTAAGTCCCGGCATCTTCTCTATAGCGGTTTGCAGATGTAATTCTGCCTTGTCAAACGCCTTCAGTGTTGTATAGAGCCACCCTAACCGAACATGTGCCTCCACAGCGTTTGGGTTGCGTTCAATGACTTTCAGGAAGAACGGGATGGCACGCTGGGGCATGTTGAGGTCCATGTAGAGGCGTCCCAGTTTATCGTATCCCGTCACCGACGCTGGATTCAGGCGAATCAGGCTTTGATAGGTCGTAATTGCGGCGGAGATGTGTTTGTGTGTCAGATGGATTTCCGCCAATTCGAGTCGAAGTGCCGTGTTGAGTGGGTCTTCTGCCAAAGCCCCTTCAATGGCGTAGGTCCGATCGTAGTAGGTTTTCATCTGCTGGAAGAGTTTCAGTTGTTCCGTCGCTGCTGCCGTATCACCGAGGAGTCGGTACGCCTTTGCGAGGTTGTAATACGCACTCTGAACATAAGGCTTTCTTTTGATTGCCTGCTGATAATGCTCCACGGCTTGCTGTGGCTTTTGCTGCATGAGTGCGATCAAACCGAGCCATTCGTAAACTTCGGCGAAATTAGGATTGTGTGCGAGGGTGTCTTGAAAGGAAGTGAGTGCGGGATCAAATTTCGCTTGATGTGTGTAAATGTAACCGAGACGATAATGCGTATCCGCATCCGTCGGACATCGCTGCACGGCTTCTTTGGCGTGCTGCTCGGCGGTGTCTAATTTGCTCTGCTTGCAATAGATTTCCGACAACGCGAGGTGCGTTAATCCATGAATCCGTTCTATTGTCAGCGCGTTTTTTGAATTCGTAATTGTGAAGTTTCGGTTTGCAAGCTGCGTCAAAAGGGTGTTAAATGTCTGAATCGCTAATTCCAGTTTATCCTGCAATTTATAGACATTTGCGAGTTGGAAAAGCGCGTTCACATCTGTCGGATCGCGGGATAGGATCGATTTAAAGGTATCCACTGCTTGCGGATAGAGTCGAAGTTTGACGTATTCAACGCCCTGCGGAAACGCTGCTGTCGTTTCGGTTCTGCTAAGAGATGGCGTGAGGCATAAGAGGATAGCCGCGAGGATTAAAGTTTTTAATTTTACCTTGCGGCGTAATAACGCAGGTTTCATAGATAAAAAACCTTTAAATTACGACTGTTTATCCACAACATCTTGAATCCAAGATAATGCCGCCATACTCGAAGACCAGCCGATAGAGGTCACGGCGAGCAGTGCCACCTGTTGCAACTCCTCTGGCGTAATGCCTTCTCGAAGGGCACGTCGTGTATGCGAGTGGACTGCGCCTTCAGACTTCGCGCCTATTGCCAATGCGAGTTTCACAAGTCTCACGGTTTTCGGCTCAAGCGGACCGGCGGTCCCACACGCCTCACCCAGTGCCTGATACGCTTTCCAGACCTCAGGGTATTCGTCAATTACATTCTGAAGAAAATCGGGTAACTTATCTTTCATTGTTCGCTTTCAGTTATCGGTTGTGAGTTAAGAAGGGTATAGAAATTGCGAGCGGCGTATGCGCTTACAAGTCGGGGTGAACCCAGTGGAGATCCGGTGCTTCTCTATCCAGTTTTCTCTTTTGGTGGTCCTCCATTCTCTTGTTGTGCTCGTGTTGTGGTTTCGGTTTCCTCTGACTGTTCTTCATTGAGTCCCGCTTTAAAGTTCGTAACGCTCTTACCGAGGCCTCGCGCCAGCTCGGGGAGACGTTTTCCGCCAAATATGAGTAACACGACAGCCAATACAATCAATAATTCCCACGGACCCAGGCCTAACATATTCATGCCTCCATGTTTTTCGTAATTCGTGCCTTGTGCGAATGCACGATGGATGTTGGCATATATACTACCACAGAAGAAAAAATATGTCCAATAGTATTGAGTTGTCGTAAAGCAAAATGTTGTTGACAGGGAGTTTCGGACATGCTATAATTTAAGGATACTCTACAGATGGAAGGGTGCAAATAGCCGTTTTAACGCGATACGGGTGGAGGATTTTAGACGTATGAACAAGGTACTGGTCAGCGACCTGCTGTCCGAGGGAGGTTTAGATGTTTTAGCAGAGAGCGGTGATTTTGAGGTAGACGTTGACCTCAATCTCTCTCATGAAGAACTGCTGGACCGGATTGCTGACTACCATGCCCTGCTTATCAGAAGCGCGACGAAGGTAACTGCGGATGTGATTAACAACGCGCGCCAATTAAAGGTCATCGGGCGCGCTGGGGTCGGCGTGGATAATATTGATGTGCAAGCCGCAACGCGAAACGGTATTTTAGTCGTCAACACACCAACGGGGAATACAATCGCGGCGGCGGAACATACCATCGCGATGCTCTTGGCACTGGCACGCAACATTGTACCTGCTGGGATTTCACTCCGAAACAGAACATGGAAACGCAACGACTTCATCGGGGTTGAGTTATACGGGAAGGTGTTTGGCACGATTGGGCTCGGACGGATTGGACGGGAGGTCGCTCGACGCGCACAGGCTTTCGGAATGAAAATCATCGCTTACGATCCGTATATTTCAGCGAGTGCAGCAGAAGAGATCGGCATTCGGATCGTTGAGCGGGACGTGCTTTTTCAGGAATCCGATTATATTTCTGTCCACACACATCTCAACGCCGAAACATATCATAGTGTGGGGGCATCGGAGTTTACATTGATGAAGCCGAGTTGCCTCCTGATTAACTGCGCCCGTGGCGGTATTATTGATGAAAACGCCCTCTATCACGCCTTAAAAACCGGACGACTCGCGGGTGCTGCCCTTGATGTCTTTGAAAGCGAGCCTGCAACCGAAACCCCACTGCTGGACTTAGAAAATGTGCTCGCACTGCCACATCTCGGCGCGTCTACATCAGAAGCACAAGAGCATGTTGCTGTTGAGGTGGCACAGCAGGTGATGAACGCGCTCCGCGGACAGCCCGTCGCGAATGCTGTCAATCAACCTAAAATTGATCCGAGAACACTGGACATTTTAGGTCCCTATCTGGAACTTGCCGAAAAGATTGGCAGTTTTCACGCACAAATTGTTGAAGGGCAGATCTCCGCGATTAAAATCCATTACAACGGCACGCTCTTCCAGAAAGAAGACGTTACACCGATAACTGTCGCTTTACAGAAAGGGCTTTTAACACCTGTGCTCACGAACGTGAACTATGTAAACGCGCCTTTTCTGATTAAGCAACGCGGTATTGCGGTTACAGAGACAAAGAGTGAGGCAGAAGCGGATTTTGCCAACTCCATCGCGATAACAGTCACAACCGATAAAGGCGAATCGGTCATTGAGGGAACGGCTTTCGGAAAAAAAGACATCCGCATCGTCCGAATAGATCAACTTCATATAAACGTGAGACCGACCGGTTATATCCTCCTCATCTATAACAGCGACCAGCCCGGAATGATAGGATTAATGGGAACGATTCTCGGGGAGCACGGTATCAACATCGCGGATATGACTGTCGGACGTTCGCGTTTAGGAGAAATCGCCGTGACGCTTATCAATGTGGATAGTCCTGTGCCGCGGCATGTCTTGAAAACCATCGCTGAACAGAAGAAGATCGACTTCGTTAAGCAGGTCTTCCTTCCGTAGCGAAGATGAGGCTTTTATAGTAACGTCTACAATTAAGTGGGCAATTCGGAATCGGTGCGGTTAGGAGGGAAATCCGCAGAAATACCCAAGCAAAGACCCCTATCAAAAACACCGCACCTACCGGACCGAACCGCAAGGAAAAATTAAAAATTGGATGCTAAACAGAAATGCCTATTTATTAACGACGAAATTCCGAAGGCGAAACTCTTTGAATCAGAAAAACGGGAAGTCCATCCTGATTGCAACACGTCTTGGCGTATCTCCCCGGAACCGTTCTGGATTTCCGAATCGGATTTGAGATGGTTTGAGGAACTCGGAACGCATCTTTTAAATTTCTATCGCGCCTGCAATCTACTCTATTCCCAAAGCGTGCGGGGTATTCAACCCGGCTGGGTCGCTGAGTACTTGGAACTCGGCAAACCGGAACCCGTTATCCAGTATGGACGGATGAACCGCTTTAAGGGCCACCTCCCCGGTGTGCTACGTCCCGACATTCTCCCTACCGGTGACGGTATGGCGATTACCGAACTCGACTCGATTCCCGGATTTATTGGGGGAACAGGATGCTTAGCGCGGCTCTATGCACAACTCGGCTATAGCATCATCGGTGGCAGCGACGGAATGGTGAACGGATATGCCGAAATGATCCGTGCCTTGGCTAAGAAGGACGATCCTACACTCGCTATCGTTGTGTCAGACGAATCGGAAGATTATTGGGCGGAGATGGTATGGCTTGCCGCAGCACTTTGTGAGGCGGGACTGGAGACTCGGACCGTCAAACCGCACGAGGTAATTTTTACCGAAGATGCGCTACTTGTCGAAACGATAGAAGGTAAGATGGAAGTCGATGTGTTTTATCGTTTCTATGAACTGTTTGATCTGCCCAATATCCCGAAAGTGGAGTTAATGTTTTATGGTGCGAAGAAACGCACCGTTGTGATGACACCACCGCCAAAATCCTATTTGGAAGAAAAATTGTGTCTCGCGCTTTTTCATCATCCGACGCTCCAACCGTTTTGGAAACGCCATCTCGGTAAAAAGACCTATCCGTTCCTACAACAAGTTATTCCAGAGACATGGATTATGGATGCGCGTCCCCTACCTCCACACGCTGTAATTCCGAATTTAGAGGTGGACGGAAACCCCGTAACGGATTGGCGGCAGCTCGGACCCGTGACGCAAAAACAACGGGAATTGGTCATTAAACCCTCGGGCTTTTCCGAACTCGCATGGGGGAGCCGCGGCGTAGCAATTGGACACGATCTTCCGACAGAGGAGTGGGAAGCCGTTATTGAAAACAGTCTTGAGAATTTCGAGAAAAACCCGCACGTCCTCCAGAAATTCCACACTGCCGAACGGGTCCGGATGCAGTATTACGATTTCGATGTTGGTGATGTGCAAGAGATGACGTGTCGTCCACTGCTCCGTCCATACTATTTCGTCGTCGGCAATACTGTTAAGCTCGGGGGCATGCAAGCCGCAGTTTGTCCAGCAGACAAAAAGATTCTACACGGCATGGTGGATTCTATTATTGTGCCGTGCGCAAAAAGACAATAAGAGAAATATGCACACGTCGTGCCATTATATTCCATAGAGAGATGGCTTAACCGTAGCTATGGTAGGTGCGGTTTTAAACTGTACCGGACTCGCAAAAATAAAAAGGTGATTCGATAATGCAATTAAGTGAGAAGCAGCTCGCGCACTTCCGAAACAGTGGGTATCTTGCCATCGAAGGTTTTTTCGATCCCGTTGAAGCGGAGGCACTCCGACTGGAATTAGAACGGATCTACGACACTGAGCTCAAAAACGGAACGGGTATCAATTGCGCTGTACAAACAGATGGCACCAAGCGGGACGATGCGGGGGAACGGCAAAATCTTCAAGTGATTCCACTCAATAACCGCAGCGACTTGCACAAAGCGTTACCCTTTCACCCGAAGGTCATTTCCGTTGTTCAACAACTTATCGGAGATGAATTCATGTTGGAACTGGATCAGGCATTCTGGAAACCGCCTATAGTCGGTATCGGCACGAGTTGGCATCAAGACAACGCCTATTTCAAAATTGCGGATCCGTTACGAGGCACTGCGATGTGGATCGCCATCCACGACGCAAACGTTGAAAACGGTTGCATGCACGTCATACCGGGGAGCCATCGGGAGCGTTACGAGCACTACCGCGATCCCTTGAGTGACCACCATATTCGATGCGATCCGCCCGAAGAACGTGCCGTCCCGATCGAACTCAAGGCAGGGGGTGTGCTCTTCTTCTGCTACGGCGTGGCACACTGCACCAAGTCGAACCTCACGGATAAAGAACGCGCCGGCGTAGCACTCCATTTCCTTCATAACGATTTCGGCGGGAAGGCGCTGTGGGAAAAGGGTAACGCAACCAAACCGATGCTCCGGGGTCCCCTTGCAACCGGTGGAGAATCCGAGTTTGGAGAAAAATTTGAGGGCAGATGGGAAGAATTCATGAACGCAGTGCTTGCCTCTAATTAGGCAGCTGGTAATTGGGGATGTTGATTGTCGGAATCAGGATTTTTAGGATTGGAACTCCATATACCATATAGGAGGGCAAAAATGGGATGGCTATTTTACTACCCTTTATTTCTTGTTCTGATGCTTGTGTCAATAGGATATGCTACAGCAGATCTTGCCGATGACCTTATCGTTCATCTCACGTTCGACAACGTTAGTGGTAAGCGGGTCTTTGATGAATCTGGGAACGGTCTGGATGCCAAGGTTATCAAAAATACTGTATTTGTCAAAGGCAAATATGGAAAGGCAATCCGCATTACGAAGGAGACGGAAGATTGTGTAAATATTCCGTCCACAGATGCTTTGGAAATCAGTGAAGAGATTACGATGATGGCATGGGTGTACCACAAAAACTGGATGGAAAGCACGTCTCAATGGTTTGATAAAGGCTGTTATAGCAGAGTCTCCAATAGTTTATACGGCATGGGGGTCTTCAATAGAGCTGAGGTTCATAATTCGAGAATCGGGGTTATCTTAGGCGGCGAAAATCATATGCGCTTCATCATTCAGAGTGACATGCGGAATAGAACATGGCATCATATTGTAGCAACCAGCGACAGCGAAAGTGTAAAACTCTATCTCGACGGGAAAATCGTTAATCCTCCTGGCACCCTCCCCCCCGCATTTCAGTTTCACTTTAAGGGTGTAAATGACGAGGATTTGCGGATTGGCTGTGCGAAGAATAAACCGGAGTACGCATTTAAAAACGGTTCTATTGACGAAGTTGCGATATGGTCCCGTGTCCTCAGTGAAGATGAAATCAGAAGTGCGATGCGGGGTTTTTTGCTTGATGTCTCGCCGAAGAATAAGGCCGCTACGGCGTGGGGCAATATTAAACGGGAGGTCTTTTAGTTGTATTCTTCAAGGGGCTGTGATATACTCTCACTACTTCCAACAAGCAAACTGACCTTTCTGATGTAAGAAGATTTCACAAGAGGAGAAACAGGATGAAACAGTTACTGGGTTACGCCATGTGCCTCAGCGCGTTGATGTTTATAGCGGTAGGATCCGCCACGGCAGATCTCGCGGAAGGACTCGTCCTTTATTTCACGTTTGACGCTGTTAAGGGTAAGACCATTGTTGACGATTCCGGCAACGGACTTGATGCCGATATTATTGCCAATACCGAAATTGTGAAGGGTAAATACGGGGATGCGATTCGCATTACAGGCATAGGCGCGGATTGTGTCAATGTGCCAGCCTCCGATGACCTGAAAATCACGGGTGAAATCACGATGGCGGCTTGGATCAATCAGGACTCTTGGGGAACTGATGCCCAGTGGTTCGACAAAAACTGCCATAACGGGGGCGAGCATTCCTCCTACGGCATCGGTGCTTTCAACTCGGGTCAGAATTTTAATATGTTCTTGGGAACGGGCAACGGTAGACCCACCCTGAGTCAGCCGCATGGGTTGGATGAGAAGACATGGTATCACGTCGTTGGAACTTATGACGGGACGACCATGAAAGTCTACGTTGATGGCGAAGTCGCCGCGGAGAAAGACGAAAAGTTTGACTTCAAAGGCACCAACGATCAGGACTTACGGATCGGCTGCTCTAAAGACCGTCCGAATTATACCTTTGAGAACGGCTCTATCGACGAAGCTGCGGTCTGGCGGCGTGCGCTCAGCGAGGCTGAAATCAACGAAATAATGAACGAGGGTTTCCTTGCGGTTTCACCGCGCGAGAAAGCCACAACGACGTGGGGCAGTATCAAGTCAAAAACCAGCGCACACTAAACGCAGTCTTGTATAAAGATTTAACAGCACAGGCATCTCCTGCAAAACGGGCGGTACTTGTGCTTTCTTCTATGAAATAGGGGTAGAGAAATGACAAAAATTGGAATCGTTGGTATCGGATTTATGGGCATGATTCATTACTACGCCATTCAGCGGATTACGGGTGCTGAAGTGGTTGCTATCTGCACACGAGATCCAAAGAAACTCGCTGGCGATTGGACGGGCATTCAAGGGAATTTCGGACCCCGAGGTGGCATGGAAGATCTCTCAAACGTCCGAAAATATAGCGAGATTGATGAACTCCTCGCCGATGAAGAGGTTGAACTGGTCGATATTTGTCTGCCGACGCATCTGCACAAACCCGTGAGTATGGCATCCCTCGAAGCAGGAAAACATACCCTTGTCGAGAAACCGATTTCTATCTCTATGGACGATGCCAATGAACTCGTCGGACTTGCAGACAAGATCGGGGCAGAACGGAAAGCAGCCAATGAAGGTCCCTGTTTCCTAATGGTCGCACATGTGCTGCCTTTCTTTGCTGAATACGCTTACGCGAAGCGAGTGGTGGAAGAGGGAAAATACGGTAAACTCCTCGGCGCGCATTTCAAGCGGATTATCTCTAAACCGAGTTGGTCACGAGACGTTGCCGATATCGAAAAAAGCGGGGGACCTGGTATTGATTTGCATATCCACGATACCCATTTCATTCAGCTGCTCTGCGGTGTCCCTGACGCAGTGTTTTCACAAGGCAAACTCGCCAGCGGCAACTATGTCGATTACCTGACGACCCAATACATCTATAACGATAAGGAACTCTCCGTGAGTTGCTCCTCGGGTGCGGTCTCTCAACGCGGACGTGCTTTTTCGCACGGGTTTGAAATCTACCTTGAAAAAGCGACACTCCTTTACGACTTTTCAACGTTAGCAGGTGAAGCCGCTACAGCAGTGCCACTGACACTTCTAAACGACGAAGGTGAAGTGGAACAGGTCGATTTAGGAGAAGTTGATCCGATTGATGCTTTTACCGGTGAACTTCAATACGTTGTTGACGCGATCGACTGGGAAGATGAACCGACTGCTTTGTCCGGTGTCGGCGCGCGGGACGCGCTCCTGCTCTGCTATAAAGAAGCAGAATCCGTCAAAACCGGTAAGATTGTCCAGATTTCTTAGCCGTATAACGCTTGTTAATCTTCCAAAAAATGACTTCCTTCTATTCTATTAGCAACATCGGTGAGCTTTACGTCCCTGCTGAATGCCGGGATGCAGTTTTTGCGCGCGCACGCGCCAAACTGTTCTTGCATCAAGAATTAGGACACCTCAATCGGATCTTCACACATATCCGACACGGCGGCGTTGCTATTGTGGAGGGAAAATGGGAACAGATTACGGCGCTGATGGATTATATCCAACGCCACAAACGGGATTTGATTCAGCACCCGCAGCGTGAGGATAGAACACGAGATCGGAGAACTTCGCGCGGGAAATCCGTAAACGATGGTTTGAGGGAAGCCTTAGCAAGGCTGATGTGTTGGGCAGATGCAGATGGGATCTTACAGGCTGAAAATGCGCCTGTTTTCCCCTATCTGTTGGAACTTGCTGGGGAACCCGCGGACGCGAACCAAGGCAAACCCTTCCTCCTCTCTCTCACAAAAATCCAACAAATTCAACACGCGTTGACAGACACCTACCCCATCCGCGCCCTCGACACCTCGCTTGTCGCTTCTGAAAATGTCCTTGCCCCACGCTCACAAGAGACAATCGAATGCTTTCAGGAGGCACTCCAATATGTCTGTCAATCTGGGCCTTCTACCGTTGCCGACATCGGATGTGGAAGTGGATGTTTGACGTTGTTGGCGCGGCAGGAATTGGGGGAACAGGTTGAATTGTATGCATCCGATCTGCTTCCTGAAGCGGTCGCAACAACGAAACTCAACCTTCAACAACTGCTACCTGGTTCAGACCCTGTCCACGTGATGCCCGCTGGCGACCTGTTTGACCCGTTTCTTTCACATCAATTCGATGTAATTATTTTCAATGCCCCGTGGGTTGTTGCCCGTGTGCGTAACCGAGCAGAACTCGCTATCCACGATGAAAAACAGGAAACGGTGAAACGTTTTTTCGCACAGGTCTCAGATTCCCTGAAACTGGATGGCGTTATTTTGTTAGGATATGCGGATGCCTCAGGACCGAAGGCGATTGGGAATTTAGAAACGATCATCGCTGACGCAGGGTTTAAAGAGGAAACCGTCTTTAAGAGGCGGGTCGCGACGCAGCGGTCGAAACGGAAATGGGAGCAGATTCGGGTGTCCGTGTTGCATCGGTAGTAGATGCATTAATTGGGTTTCTTCAATTTGCCCCAGTGTGTTGACAGTTTATCTTTTGGGTTAACCGCCCGAAATTCGGTATCGAATGCCTCAAATGATATAAATTTTGCCGCTAACGACAGTCGTCGCGACCACGTTTCTGGATGTTGGCACTTCGGTCCGATGCCCCCAATTAGCCTCACCACTCCCTACAACTACAGCGGAGGTGTCCGGTGAACTGTTTTGACTTCACAGGAGAATTCTTTGCCCGTCTAAATATTAGCTTTATTGGTTGACAAGCAAACAAGTCAACCGAGGAAATGGTATGCTTAGAGAAATATTTATGTGGAGGTCGTAGACTTGAGCACACCCAAAAGCCCTAACAAGGATGATTTGGAAGATGCCGTGGGTAAGGCACTCCGGATATATAGGAATTGCATGCGTCCTTTCGTGGAGGAATAAATGAAAAAACGGATAACACTTATTCTGATAATTTTACTCTCTCAAATTTTTGTTTCAGCACTCACTGCGGAAGATTGGATGCCTGATGAAACCCTCCGGCGCGTGATCTCTGAGACGTTAGGTGTTGACACGCTTACAATTGCAGACCTACAGAAACTTTACGAGCTGATATTTGATGCCCGCGGTGTTAAAAGTCTCAAAGGCTTGGAACACGCTACAAATATTAAGACGTTACTGGTTGCGGATGAAGAGATTAGCGATCTAACACCACTTTCAGATCTTCGGAACCTAAGAGAACTAAAATTGTTTAGGAATCAGATTGTTGATATTTCACCGCTCTCAAATTTAATTCAATTAGAGGTGCTTGAGTTACAGAACAATCAAATTGCCGATTTCACACCCTTATTGAACCTGACAAATCTGGGGTATCTTGATATTCGGAACAACCCAGATTCAGGTGTAGGTCAGTTTGTATCCGCGCATCCAAGAGTAATAGAAGCATTACGACACTGGATGTGTGATTTTGGGTCGCCACTGTATGTGAAACCTGTAACGGAACGTCTTGATGCGCGTTCCTATCCTTCGATCGGCGGGTCGAACATGGTGAGAACAAAGTACGCAACAAGTTTAGAAGTTGTGGAGCCGTCTCGATCGGATTTCTTTGGAGATACGTCTGTTTTTTATTCTGGGCTCTGGTTCGATAGGTCGCCTTTCGGCGGTGAGGTGCGTGCTGGTGAGGGGCCTTGGCATATTGAGAGGATAAAACAAGATCATGCGAACCTTTTTCATGAGAACCCTAATGTACTGTTACTTGCTGAGATTCGCTACTATGATGGTTATCGCTTCGGGTTCACGGAAGATTCACCTTATTGGTTGCGCAACCCTGATGGCACGATTGTAAGGGAGGAGTGGTTTGATGCTGAAGGCAATTTAGGTTATTTTAATGATATGGTTGATTTCACGAACCCGGATGTCATTGAAATGATCGTCGCTCAAGCTGTTGCGGTTGCTAACTGCGGTCTCTATGATGGTATCATTCTCGATAATTGGAATGAGTCTGGAGATCATCATGGGATTCCACAGGAGGAGGTCCTTCAGGCGCGGTTGCAAATTCTACAGAAGATTCGTGAGGCGGTGCCAGCAGACGATTTTCTGATAGCTGTAAATTCAGTATGGCGCAAAATTCCACGCTCAGCTCCGTATATCAATGGGGCACTCATGGAAACTTGGGGGTCAGAGTGGCAAGGAACGGGGGAGGCTGCGTATTATACCCGTCAAGACTATCTCAATTATGAGGAGGCACTTCTCTGGAACGAAGCGAACTATAGGGAACCGAACTTTACTTTTTTAGCTGCCAAACTTCCAACTTATGCCGATCCACAATCACCTCACAATCTTCAAAACATGCGTGTGTTCACGACACTGAGTCTCACACATTCAGACGGCTACGTAAACGTACATCAGAGTCTATCGAGTAGTCTCTACTATAATTTCTGGGATGCCGACTTGGGTCGTCCGATCGGAAAGAAGGCAGAGACCTATGAGAATATCGAGGGCCTCTTTATCCGGGAATATACCAATGGCTGGGCTGTCTATAATCGGAGCGGTAAGGAGCAAATTATCCGTTTGCCGGTAGAAACGACAGGTGTCAGCAATCAGCAATCAGCTAGCGTGCATGTGATTCCTGACCTCGATGGCGAAATGTATCTTAAATCACCCAGTGGAGACTTGAACGGTGACGGCGTTGTGAACGTTCTGGATTTAGTGATTGCCGCAAACGCTTTCGGGACAGCAGCACCTGACCTGAACGGTGACGGCGTTGTGAACGTTCTGGATCTCGTGCTTGTTGCGAATGAATTTTAGAGAGGGCAAACGAATGACATTCTTGAAACGGAAAAATAAGAAGCGTCGCGGATTAAGGCTTAGGTTGTCTAACGTGAGTTTGAAAAAAGTGAGTTGTTGGTCGGAAACCTATGTAAATCGTTGGTTTGCTGAAGTTCATCGAAGTTCAGAGAGGGTTTGTTCTCCAAGATAGGTCTGTGGATGCGGTTTCTGGAGAAAATACCAGCAAAAACAACGCGCCCTTTATGAAGGGCGCGCTCTTGGGCAAATCTTACCTATTTGCCAGCAGGTTTTTTGGGGGGTGGGGAAGGTTGTGCCGGCCTATTCCCAGCAGGTTTGGCCGGAGAAGAAGGAGGCAGGGGTTTCCCTGGTGGTTTGCGAAGCGGTCTTCGAGGGCCAGCAGCCTTCCGAATGGACTTTCTATTTTTCATAACAATAGTTCCTCCAATATTTATAGTAAGTAAAACGCACGGCACTGCTCATGCAGTTTATCCGCTTGCGTGGATGTTTTCTAAATTCAACCCAATGAATAGAACCGTGCAAGAAACAGCAGCAATATAGGTAAAGACAGAAACATAACTCAGAATACGCGTTATCTGTGATGCCCGGGATATCTTTTCTCCGGCATTTTCGTCGCCCTCTAAATAGTACTTTTCATTGAACTCGCGTTGTTTGTTTAATGCGCGTTGACCGAAAAGGTATGATAACAGAGTGGAGGTAATCGCAAGGACAAACATCAGCCAAGAGCCATATAGACCCCATAGATGATCGGCTTTTGACAGTTCAACTACGTTTTTTATCAAAACCAATGATAGCCCTAAACCTGCACTTGATAAAGAGAGAATTGCTTTGTCCAGATTTTCAACGTTTGACAGATCACGCTTAGAGAGATCTTCTTCCTCTTTAACGTATAACTCATAGAGTTTTTCTGAGTCATCATGTGAATTTTGGCGTTCTTCGTCCATCATGTTCCCTGCCCGGAAGTTGGATTAAACAATATTATGACGTTCCTATGGATACTTTAAGTATATCATAATCCAAAACGCCCTGTCAAATTCTTTATCTGTTAATTTGGAATTGGAGGCACCGTTTTTTATACACCTTTCGCCACGCTGGGCTAAAACTGGCAATGCAAACAACGAGTGCGGTTTACAATCCGCGTTCATCCGTGTCATCCGCGATTCAGACAATGAACACATATCACCCCGCCGGGAAAATCACAGCCCTGTTTGTAGTAGTGCGATTTATCGCACGTTCTCATCCATTAGCGGACAATACACGGCGTGTACCTACTACTTTTAATACCGCTGCTCTCCCAACTTATGCACCAACATCACCTCATTCCCACGTGGGTCAATGACTTTGACAGCAACTTGTCCATGCTCACCGACGGGAAATGGAAGGGATTCTGTGCCGCTGAACTTCTCAAACTGTTCTTCGTCGATGACACCTTTGAGGGCGCGGGCGATTTTGTCCCACGCTTTTTTGTCGGGAAAGAAGGCTTGCGTGATACAGAAGGTGCGACCGTCGTAGTCGGAATCAACGAACCACGCCGCGACTTTGTCCGCGCCTGCGGAATTCACTGTGTTGTCTACCGGATTGTAGACATCCACACCCTCCATCTTGACGATGTATTCTCCGTTGGTTGTCTCTTCAAGTGCTGTGCGGGGCATTCCGAACACCGTGAATAATTGTGTCGAAGGTGTTTCCTTGAGCAGCCCACCCATGGCAACATCGGGGTTGATGTGCGCGATATGGATACGGACCCTCGGATTCGGATCTTCTTGGATGATGGCTTGTGCGGCACCATCGAAACTGAAGCCTGCAAACACCAATTCATCATATCCGCGACGTGATGCAATGGGTAAGCAATCCTCGACTTGCAGTGCCGTTACGGGACCGTGTTGTGGACCGAATACGACTGCGACGAGGCGTTCCGTATCGTCATCTTCCCAACTCCCTTCGGCGTGGAGGACATCCCCCTCAAGTGGATCGAGTGTAGCAAATTTCAGCGTCCGGTTATTAGGAAACTGCACGCCGTCATTTCGGAGGAGGCGGATCATCTGGTCAAGGTGTGCCTCGGCATTGACAGCGTTGTGTCCGTCTGTCTCGGTATCATAAGTGTCCAGAGGTTCTTTAGGATCGCCGCCGATGGGTGAACCCCCTCGCCCCCCTTGACAGGCTTACTG
The DNA here is from genome assembly GCA_009839745.1 of Candidatus Poribacteria bacterium. Lineage (NCBI taxonomy): Bacteria > Candidatus Poribacteria > Candidatus Poribacteria bacterium. The sequence goes on along the minus strand of VXPE01000114.1, from coordinate 45 downwards.
TTACCCATAAGTCTGAAGGTGTATAGGTGTTTTGAGAGTTTCGGC
>VXPE01000113.1 GCA_009839745.1 Candidatus Poribacteria bacterium | reverse complement strand
TCTCTGTTGATTTTATAGCAAAACTCGTAAAAAGCACTTACTCTTGACATGAGCGTATAACCTAATAGTGCATCAAAATTGAGTTTATGATAAGTAGGTCGGGTAGAGCGTCAGCGAAACCCGACATCTTCAGGTATTCTTCGTGGAATCCTAAAACAAACTCTCAAACTCAAAGTTGAAGGAATACTAAGTTACTACCTTGAAATGAAGATATTATTTTTGTAGCGTTTTTAGTATTCTTCTCATAGATTGTGGGCGTGAACGTGTAAGTCTGTTGTGTGACGCGCTAAAGCCCCAGCGGGGCGGCATGTGTGTAGAAACGGGATTCCCCCAAGGAGTAAGCCCCAGCGGGGCGACATGTGTATAGTTGAAAAAATAAATGGAATCTATTAGGTTCGTGTGGTAGAGAGATTGATGCTGTAATTCTCCTAAGAAAAATAACATTCAGCCGAATTTGCGTTTGAAGGAGATTTTGACAATGCTTAGTGGTATTCTTTACGGGCTAAATATTATTGTATGGTTGGTTTTTGTAGGGTTACTGGGGTTTTTATGTATCCGAACCCGATCAAAGGGCTTGATCGTTCTGTTCGCGACTTACGTGGGTTTTATCATAGTTGAGGCGATTTTTCAACCGTTTTTCCAACAGTATATCGACCGATGGGCGGGAGGCAAAGTAGATAACTGGCTAACTGAAAGTATGACACTCGGGTCATTCTTAATGATATTTGAGATGATTAAGCGTTTCTTCTACATGAGTTTGAATCTAATAGGGCTTTTCCTCGTCTATAAAGAGTGGCGACAGGGTAAGTTTAACCAACCTCTGGTCTAAATTCAGTGGGTGTGGTTTCTCTTGATATCTTCCATTCGGTGTGTTACGATAATGGATGGAGCGTATTGAGAAAGTCTCAAATCAAAATATCCCGGCGTTAAACAATGACATTGAGGAGGCAAAAAATGAATATTACCCAATTCACAATGGAAGAAGTCCGCTGTTTTGCCGAACCTCAGACGCTTGAAATTCGTCCTTTGACCTTTTTGGTTGGCGAAAACAGCACCGGCAAAACCACGGCATTAGCATGTTTTCATGTGTTGGCAGGGTACTTACGCGGTGCCGGAGTGGATTTTAATTCGCATCCCTATTCGATGGGCACCTTTAGAGATATTGTCAGAAATAGTAAGAAAAAAGAAAAAAACTTTAAGCTTGGATTTACTTCTAAATACAATACTGAAGACATTGAAACAACAGTTGAATTCGTTGAAAAGCACGCAGGAATAGAACCAGTCGTTAGTTCGATAACAATGAAACTTACTGATGGTGAAATTGTTGTTCGATCTGAAGACGCAATGGGTAGGGTGTTACGTTTAGATGCCTCTAATAAAGAACAGAATCGATATAAAATAGCGTGTGATACGGATAGATTGAACGAGTATTCCGTTTACTTCTTTTTCCCTTCTTTCACACAAGAATCTAAGGGTAAAATAGCTTTCTCAGAATATTTTAAGAAAAAAGTTAAAAAATTTGAATGCAGCCCGTGGGATATCTTTCGAACGGTATCTGTATTTAGTACATCGCCAGTCCGCTCACGTCCTAAGCGAACCTATGATCCAACGAGGGAGTTTGATGATCCAGAAGGCAGCGATGTGCCTATGCATTTAATGCGAATTGAAGCGACGGAGAAAAAGAATTGGGAGGCATTAAAAATACAATTAGTCGAGTTTGGCAGGGATTCTGGGCTATTCGAGAACATAGATGTAAAAAACCTTGGACGTTCCTTAGGCGCTCCGTTCCAACTGCAGGTCAAAGTACGAGGTCCTAAAACAAATATCAATGATGTTGGGTACGGTATCAGTCAAATTCTACCAATTTTAGTGCAGATTTTAAATCCCCTTCTTTCTAAAAGCGATCAACATACTATACCGTCGTCTTTTTCGTTATTACAACAACCTGAAGTCCACCTGCATCCAAGGGCACAGGCGGAATTTTCTTCTTTATTAGCAAAATTGGCAGGTAAAGGTAACCGTTCATTCATCGTTGAAACGCACAGCGACTATATGATTGACCGGGCGCGCATTGAAATCAGAAAAGGAACCGTTCGTCCTGAAGATGTATCCTTGATATACTTTGAACCGAAGGGAAATATTGTCAGGGCACATAATATTGGTTTTGATAAAATGGCGAACATGATGGGCGTGCCACCACATTATAGGAATTTTTTCCTGAAGGAGTCTAAACGCCTCATGGGGTTTGAGGATTAAGGAATGTGCATTATTTTAGATACGAATACTTTTGGTAAATTTAGAAACCCCAACGATGAGGATATGGCACCTGTGTGGAAATGGTTAGATAACAGAAACGGCAAAATCGTCTATGCCAATACGAAGAAATTTGAAGATGAATGGGAAAGAGGCGGAATGAATCATCTGAGAGACCAGATGATGTGGGCGGGTCAACTCAAATTGGTCTCTGGAGGTGTGCAAGAAAAGGCAGATGAACTGGAAGGCAAAATAGTATCGGACGACCCACATATTATCGCATTGGCTCTGATAGCTGAGTTAAAAGTGTTAGTATCTTACCGAGAAGGCGATGGGGATTTGTTCACAGATTTTAAGAATCGTCAGTTAGTCGGTGGCAGAGTGTATACAAGAAAATCACATGAGCACATGCTTACCAGAGATACCTGCCCTTAAGATATGGATTGTGCGAGGCACAGTGACCTCGCACGACCGCATAATTCACCTCTACGAAGGCATCCACGTCCGGGGCGCAATCCCTTCCACATGCGTTTTCACATCCACGACTACCGGTCTCCCTGAATCAAGTGCCTGATCCAGCGCACCCGCGAGTTCACTCGGTTTATTGACCGTAATTCCAAGACATCCCATCGATTCTGCCATCTTCGCAAAATCCGCATCTGGGAACAACCAGAGTTCATCGGAACCCGTTGTCCGTCCACCGTAAACCGACTCAACGCCACCCTGTTCTTGGTTCAGTGAGTGGTTATTGTTCACAACAATGACAGCATTAATCCCGGACTTCATTGCCGTATCGAGTTCCGTCATGTGATACCAGATACCGCCGTCGCCTGTGAAACAGATGACCGGTCTATCGGGTTGCGCGCACTTGGCACCCATCGCCGCGGGGAGTCCCCATCCGAGCGAACCCGAACAACGGATGAAACTCTGATCGGGATGTTTGAAGTCAATCATCGTGCCAGTCCAGATACCTGAATGCCCTGTGTCGGAGACGAGGATAGCGTCTGACGGAAGATAGTCTGTCAGTTCACGACAGAGCCGTTCGGGTAGCATCGGCAACCGTTCCGAGTTTACCTTCTCACTGACATCGTCTTTCCAGTTTTGCACCAATTCTTGGACGCGGCTGACCCATTCAGTCCGCGGCTCCGTAGCTTCTGACGCGTCAAGCATCCGACGGAGTGTGTTCCGCACATCTCCCTGCATCCCTAACTGGATCGGATAATTCCGTCCCAGTTCATCTGGGTTAATGTCGAGTTGTATAATCGGTGTGCCTTGTGGCGGGATCTTATATCCGTTGGTTACCTGTCCACCCGTATGACTTCCGATAAAGAAGACAAGATCTGCCTCACACATTGCTTGATTGGCGCATGCCCGCGAGTATGAACCCGGAGTCCCGACTGCCAACGGATGGTCACTGGGAAACATCGCCTTTGCATTCAGCGAAGTCGCTACCGGAATCGAGAGTTTCTCCGCCACTGCGACAAGTTCTGAGCGTGCGTCCGACGCCGTTACGCCACCCCCTGCCATAATGATGGGACGTTCCGCATCGGAGAGGAGACTGAGAGCGTCCGTTACCTTTTCTGCTTCTGCTTCCGGACGGAACGGCGGTAATTGGGTAAACGCCTCTTCAATGATGACCTCAAGTTCACCTTCTCGATCAATAACCGAGGTCCCAGCGATGCCTTCGAAATCGAGGTGTGCAGGTCCGGGGGTCCCTGTTGTTGCCGCACGGAAGGCTTGCCGTAGATAGAAGGGCAACTGCTCCGGGGTCGCGACGTATGCGCTATATTTCGTGACAGCAGAAAACGGGTTGACGTGGTCTACCTCTTGGTAGGCGTGCCGTTGTTGATTGATTTGGTTTTCCTTACCCGTAATCGCAATCACCGGTGAGCAAGCGAGATAGGCATCTTGTAACCCCGCGGCGAGGTTCACTGCACCGACCGATTGTGCCATGCAGAGGCTTGGCGCGCGGTTCACACGGGCGTAAGCGTCAGCCATATACGCTGCTGCTTTTTCACCGTGCGTCTGAACCCGCTTAATTCCAAGACTTTCCATCTCCATTAAAGTCCGCGGTCCGATATACGGCATAAAAAAAACGTGCGTAATTCCATATCCGTGGACGGTATCAGCAATAAATTTAGCACCTGTCATTTTCGGCATAGTTCTTTCCTTTCCCGGTTCGCGTAACTTGCAAGCGATTTTTAAATTTACCTTGCGGTTCGGTCAGGTGGGTTCTGTGTTGAAAGTGCCTTTCCGTATATCTGAAGAAATACCTTATCAAAAACCCCGCTCCGTTGTTGCAGCTTACGATTTCGTGCGAATTTGCCCTTACAACACGATGTGAGATGCATTCTACCAGTTTTCGGTGTAATGTGCAAGTGCGAATTTAGCATTGGAATAAATTTGGTAAGAAATCCCCAGAGGTGCTATAATTGTCTCACCGATTTTGAAAACAAACTTTGGAAGCCTCGAAAACCACACCAGAGATTTTCCGTTATCTCATTTGTGGAACCAGTTTATATCGGTGCGGCAAACAATCGCGGAAACGTCGAGCGACATTTTCCTGGGATTATTGATGAAGTTCGCATTTACGACCGACCCCTCACCGCAGCCGAAGTGACCCGAAATTTTAAATCGAAAATCGGGCTATCCGTCCAAGCAGCAGAGAAACTCCCGATTGTCTGGGCGGCTCTCAAGACAGGAAGGTAACACCCTAAAAAATGAATATACTCACGCCCCAAGAAAAATGGTTCTTTGATCACCACGGCTTCATTATCCTCCGCAAAGTCGTTCCGCCCGAAGATATCGAGCGAATGATTTACCTCGGTAACCAATGGCACGCTACACCCTTAGATGAAATGCCACCCCCGCTCACCTCGACATCCCGGACGGGCACACATGCATCCACAATTGCACATTGGATTAATCACATCCAATACGGCGATCCGGTGTTCCAACGGCTTGTGCTTAACCGAGAGATTATGCGGGTGATTATTGCCCTTACGCGTGGCACTCCGTGCCTTGTGGATTGCGCCTTGACGAAGAATTACAAAACCTCCGATGACATCCACTTCCATGCCGCCGGTCAAGATTATAGTGTTGATGCGTCAGGACCGCGTGCGGGTTTCCTCAACGCTGGTACTTCCTTGGTGGACGTGCCACCGGGAACCGGCTTCGTCTGTCTACCGGGAAGCCATAAGCGTAACTTTGAACCCCCGGATGACCTTTCAATCTATGAGGGACCGCCTACGGTTATCAATGTCCCTGTCAACGCTGGCGATTGTGTCATCTTTACGGAGGCACTCTATCACGGTGGAAGACGCTGGACAGAATCCTATGCGCGCTTCACTATTTTCAATCGATATATTGATAACGGATCGCACAAAAACCTCCCCATTGAAGGCCATAAACACCTGATTTCAGATGAGGTCTATGAATTAGAACAGCCCGCCGTCCAAGGGCAGCGAAAGCGGGTCGTAGAACGCATCTTGCGTGAATTGGACACGCCTTGAGGTTTTGCGATGCAAAAGCCTAAAACTACTGAACATAGGTCGTGTCCGCTTGGTGAACCGGGACAGATGGCTGTGAGTGAACCGCATTGACGGTATCCCTTTTAAAAATCAAAAAAAATTCGACCCGACATATTACATCTATCGTCGATTGGATCAGCCATGAAAACACAGCGACTCTCAAGAGAAAATGCTATTGAGGCGGTATTGGAGAAGAAATGAACACGGAATTCCCAAAAAACTTGGTGCATTTGAAAAACGACTCTATCCAGACACCCTCTATCACACCACGCATCCTTTTCTTTCTATCTTTAGACCTACCTGCAAAACACCGCATCTATCTGCTTTCAGGTGTGCTTCTTTGCTGCTGACTGCTGATTGGCTATTCTCCTGACGACCCTTCCTCAATTTAAAACCTTTCTGAAAAATACCAGAAGTGATATAATGATATATTGAAAGATATGCAGAACAAAACCTTCTGGTGCGCTGTCAGATTTATAAGAACCGTTCGGTGAGGTGTTCTAACAGGCACACCGAGTTAAACATTCAGACTTTTTTCATCGTCTTAAAGTTGCAGATACATAAAATACACGAGGAGGAACAGAAATTTGCACCATCAAAAACCGATTTTTTGTCGGCTATTTGTCTGCCTTTTTTTAATTGTTGTTCCTATGCACGCCATTGCTGGCGATTGGCCAACGTGGCGGGGACCGAATCAGGACGGCACTTCTGCTGAGACCGAGTTAATCTCATCTTGGTCAACTGAAGGGGAGAACCTGCTCTGGGAGGCAGAATTTATAGGGCGTTCTACACCGATTGTTCTCAATGGCAGGGTCTATGTCATCGGACGCGTTGGCAAAGACATCACCGAACAGGAACGCATCGCCTGCTTCAATGCTGAAACCGGCGAACTGATCTGGAATTATCAATTCAACGTTTTTCATACCACGATCTCCTTTAACCGAGTCGGCTGGACAAGCCTCGCGGGTGACCGAGAAACCGGGAATATCTATGCACACGGGGTCCAAGGCCTCTTCTTCTGTTTCGATAAAGATGGAAATATTCTCTGGTCGCGTTCACTCACGGAAGAATATGGGCGGATATCCGGGTATGGCGGACGGGTTCACACCCCTATCATTGCAGGTGACCTCGTTGTGATTAGTTATCTCAATTCAGGATGGGGTGACCAAGCCGCTACACGCCACCGCTACTTCGCTTTCGATAAACTTACCGGGGAACTAGTTTGGGTCTCAACACCGGGCGGTAGACCCTTAGACACAACCTACTCCACACCAGTCGTTGCGAATATCAACGGACAACAACTTATCATCGGCGGCAATGCAGATGGCGGTATCTACGCCATGAAACAGAGCACCGGAGAGAGGGTCTGGGGGTTTAAACTGAGTCAGCGGGGTATCAATACGTCCGTTATCGTTTCAGGCACGAATGTCTATGCCTCGCATAGCGAAGAGAATATAGATACCACTGCAATGGGACGCGTCGTCTGTATTGACGCGACGGGGACTGGCGACGTCACGCAAACCCATGAAGTCTGGCGGTATGATGCGGTCAACGTCGGATACGCCTCCCCTACAATTCACGCCGGACACCTCTATGTTGTGGATAACTCCGCTAACGTTCACGCTGTGAATACGGATACCGGTGAAGTCTACTGGGAACACAACATCGGCAAAGTCGGAAAAGGTTCTCCCGTCTGGGCAGATGGTAAACTCTACGTCACGGAAGTCAACGGCGGATTTGTGATCCTCCAACCCAGTGGGGATGGATGTGAACTGCTAAGTGCTCAGGAGATAAGCCGACTTGAAGATGAACACTACGTCGAAATCTACGGCTCACCCGCTATTGCAGACGGACGCATCTATTTCACTACAGAGGAACACCTCTACTGTATTGGGAGGAAAGAATGATGAGAAATTTTATCCCACTTTACGCTATCTTGGTGGTGTGCATCCTCGCTGCCGGTTGTGCCAGTAAAGAGATGGCACCAGAACCGGTGAAGATGCCAGCTGCCCCGGCTGTTTCGCTACTGCTTACCCCTGCAGAAACACTCACATCAGGCGATCCCGTTGCGTTAAGGGTCATCGGTTTCGATGCAAACGGAAAACAGACGAGTGCAATCGGTGCTATAGAATGGGCACACACGGGCTTAACTGGTGCCTTTGAAGATGGCACATTTACGCCGGATAAAAGTGCCGGAGCGCATGCAGGAACCGTCACTGCGCAATCGGGGGATATGAAGGCAACCGCGCGGGTTCGCGTCATTCCATCGCTCCCGTGGACAGAGGATTTTGAGACGGTTGAACTCGAAAAGATACCCACGCACTGGATCGGTGCGACCGGCAAATTCTTTGTGCGTGAGAAAGATGGCAATAAAGTCTTAGTCAAAACACCTGTCCAACGTGGCTTGAACCGGTCCAACGTCTATCTCGGTCCCTCGACAATGAAGAACTATCAGATCCAAATTGACTTGATGGGCACCCAAAATAAACGCAGACTGCCAGACTTGGGCTTAATCGCGAATCGTTATACGTTAGACATGCAGGGCAGACACCAACGCTTGCAAATCCGTTCGTGGGCATCCGATTTACGCATGGCGAAAACAATCGACTTCGCGTGGGAAGTCGATGTCTGGTATACGATGAAGATGATGGTAGAGGTCCTTGATGATAAAGCCGTAATCCGTGGAAAAGTATGGCGAACGGGTGAACCTGAACCCTCAGAATGGACAATTACTGCCGAAGACCCACTCCCAAACCGCGAGGGAAGCCCCGGTATCTATGGCTACTCCGCAACTGAAATCTATTACGACAATCTAAAAGTATGGTAGTAGTGGTGATCGGTTTTCAGTTAAAAGGTTTATTGTGGTGTTCAAGAACCCTGTAACCGCCACAAACCTTTAACTGACCACTGAAAACTGACGACTGACAACTATTAAAGAAGGAGTCATTCAATTGAAACCTTTTTGGAAATATCGATGTATCTATATTGCAAATCTTGCACTGCTACTCATTTTCGCGGTATCCATGACTTCAGCGGAGAAAGAGATTGCCTTGTGGGGCGGCACATTAAGCCGGAACATGATATCCGATGAAGTCAATATCCCAAGTAATTGGGATCTGGAAACCGGCGAAAATATTAAATGGACAGCAGAACTCGGTTCCCAAAGTTACGCCGGACCGCTTGTCATCGGTGGAAAGGTCTTTGTCGGAACAAACAACAAAGCACTTTACAATCCCAAACTGACCGGCGACCGCGGGAATCTCATGGCGTTCAACGAATCCGATGGTAAATTTCTCTGGCAAGCCACCCATACCAAACTCACCTCAGGACGTGTTAACGACTGGCCCCTACAAGGCATCTGCTCCACGCCGTTTATTGAAGGCGACCGACTCTACTACATCTCTAACCGTTGTGAAGTCGTCTGTGTTGACACTGAAGCCTTCCTTGATGGCGAAAACGATGGTCCCTTTACTGAAGAAACAGAAACGAGCAAGATTGATGCCGACATCATCTGGGTCTACGACATGATGGATGAGTTGGATGTATTTCCGCATAACCTTGCTACCTGTTCACCGCTGGCTGTCGGAGACCTCCTCTTCTTGGAAACGAGCAACGGTGTTGATGAAGGACATATCCATATCCCTTCACCCGACGCTCCATCTTTCATCGCTCTGAATAAAAACACCGGCGAACTCGTGTGGGAAGATGCCTCACCCGGCGAAAATATACTACACGGGCAGTGGTCAAACCCTGCTTACGGCGTTATCAAGGGGGTTCCACAGGTTATCATCCCCGGCGGGGACGGTTGGGTCTACGCCTTTGAACCAGAAACGGGGGACATTATCTGGAAGTTTGACTGTAATCCGAAAGATTCCGTGTGGGAACTCGGCGGACGCGGCACTCGCAACAATATTATCTCAACCCCTGTCGTCTATGAAGACAAAATCTTTATCGCTGTCGGACAAGACCCAGAGCACGGCGAAGGCGTTGGGCATCTCTGGTGCATTGATGCTTCACAAACCGGTGATATTACCGAAACCGGGGGTATTTGGCACTTCGGCGATGAACAGTTTAATCGCACGATGTCCACTGTCGCTATCGCTGATGGGCTCCTTTACATTGCTGACCTCAGTGGGTTCCTTTACTGCTTAGATGTAAACACGGGAGACCTTTATTGGACGCATGACACGTTCGCCGCAATCTGGGGATCGCCTTATGTTGTGGACGGTAAGATTTACCTCGGCGATGAAGATGGCGATGTTGTCGTTCTGAAGACGGGAAAAACGAAGCAGGTGCTGTTTGAAACCAACATGGGCAGTGCAGTCTATACGACACCTGTCGCTGAAAACGGAGTGCTTTACATCGTAACGCGTAATATGCTGATTGCGATTTCAGAATAGATTTTTTAGAGGTAGTTCATAATGGCTTATAGCAACTTTACGCTACAAACCGTACGGGAAGCATTTGCCTTGGAAGAAATCGACACCGCAAATCTTTTTGCGGGTAGCGAACCGATGGCTCCGAGTGAACTGCTCACCGCGGTATTGGCCCGAAACATACCTTTAGCCACTGCTATCGGTACTGAAAAGGCGAAGTCGGAAATGATAGTTGCCGATGTATTGGTTGAACTTCGAGAACAGTTGGAACACCGTATCAGCCTTTTTTCAGGTATTGATTTCAATGTTGATGATGAGAGTGGCCTGATGGGTGTTTGTGATTTTATCATCAGTTTGTCACCCGTTCAATTTGGTTTAGAAGCACCAATCATCGTCCTCGTTGAAGCAAAGAACAATAATCTGGAAGTCGGTCTTGGACAGTGTGTTGCCGAGATGGTCGCCGCCCAACGTTTTAACGCCGAAGCCGAGAACAACATTCCATGTATCTATGGAGCGACTACTTCAGGCACAGAGTGGCGGTTCCTCAAATTGGAGGGGCAAAAACTCCATATTGATATGTCTGTCTACCAAATTGAGGGCTGTGACAGGGTCCTCGGCATCCTCGCAAGTATGGTGGCTCAAAAAGCCTAACCCCGAAATTTTAGAAGACCTCAAAAATGAAAGTGCCAAGTAAATGGTGCTTCGTAGAAAGCTGTTATACAAATGAAACTTTCCCGAAAAATTACTGAGAACCGAAAAGCACTCGATGCACACGTCCGAGAAATTATCAAATGGCACTTCAGTCCAAAGACCGGCTGCCCGTTCTGGCTGGCGTTCGCAAAAAACCTCGATTTTGACCCGCGTAAAGAAATTAGGGGTTATGCCGACCTCAAGTGCCTCGGGCATTTTGAAGATGAATGGCTCCGCGGGGGACCTGTGCGGCGTTGGGTCCCGAAGGCTTACGCCGATGAACCCATCTACGTCTTTGAAACCGGTGGCTCAACAGGTGTCCCCAAATCGAGAATCAGTATTCGTGATTTTCACATTGACTATGAGATATTCAGTGAATCGCTTTCTGATGAAGGGTTTCCGCCCGGTAGCGATTGGCTTATGTTGGGTCCCACAGGACCGCGCCGCTTACGACTTGCTGTTGAGCATCTCGCTCAGCATCGCGGCGGTATCTGTTTCCATGTAGACCTTGATCCACGTTGGGTGAATCAACTCGTCCGTTACGGAAAAAATGAGGAGTTGGACGCGTATAAAAACCATGTTATCTCGCAAGCACTCAATGTCCTGCGCGCCCATGAAAATGTTCAGTGCCTCTTCACCACCCCGAAATTGCTGGAAGCGTTGTGTGAAAAGATTTCCTTACCGAAGGCTGGTATCAAAGGTATCTTCTGCGGAGGCACCGAGATGGATGCGCAGTTCCACCGCTTTGCACGCGAGGAACTCGTGCCGGGCATTGATTTTATCCCAACCTACGGCAATACGCTTATGGGATTAGCCGCCTGTAAACCCTTCGATCCGTCAGATAACTATGCGATTATCTATTATCCACCGCACCCACGTGCTGTCATTGAACTCGTTAATCCAGAAAATCCAGAGGAGCTTGTTGATTACGGCGAAACCGGACGTGTCATGCTCACAACCCTAACGAAAGAATTTTTCATGCCCCGTTTTCTGGAACGCGACGAAGCCGAACGTGCCGAACCGATTCCAGAATACCCCTGGGACGGTGTTGAAAACCTCCGTCTACTCACGGAACTCCAAGAAAGCGTCGTCGTCGGGGTTTATTAATCATTCAAATGAGTTTCACGAGTCTTTTCCACATGGTGAACGAAAATCCGAATACTTTAGAGGGCTAAAGTTAGCTTTAACACAGGTGCATACCCACTAAAAAGGAGTTTGAACATGATAACGAAAATTGAAAAACTCTTCCGGTCACCTTACTCGGTACCGAACGGTTTACAGGTCACGGACGACGGTTTGTGGATCGTTGACCAAATTACCGATAGAGTCGCATTGGTCGAAGTTACATCGGATCCCGACTATATCGTGCCGAAACTCGTCCGCGACATTCCGAGCGAATCCTCCAATACAAGCGGTATGACGTATGGCGACGGGGCACTCTGGTTAGCCGCAAACGGATCTGGAGAACGCTGGCGTCCCGTCCGCGATACAGATGCCGAGACAGGTGAGGTCTTCAAAGTAGACCCGGCTACCGGCGAAACCCTTGAACGCTATCCGATCCCCAATGGCGGCGGCACACACGGCATCGAATATGACCACTACGATGAGGGACATCTCTGGGTCCAAACGCTCAAGGATCAGGTCACACATAAAGTCAGGATTTCGGACTGGTCTATCCAAAAGACGCTTCCGTTACCGCATGGACGTGGACACGGCATGGTTCGCGTTGAAGATGGGCTTTGGTCAACCCATACCTCTGATAGGGTCATCGTCAAACTCGATCTTGAAGACGGCACACCGCTTGATGTAATTGAGGTGCCTGAAGACTGCCCAGAACCGCATGGACTCTCCCTCTACGGGGATGATTTCCTCTATTGTGATGCCGCCTCTGGATGGGTCGCGAAGATTACATGGTAACGCGTCATGAGGTATCAGTTTTCAGTTACAAGAATTTTTCGGTAACAACTCACTATCCGCTGGAATATTTCAAGTAAGGGAAGATTGTTACAAAGCATCTCTTTAACTGATAGGACTTACGCATTTTCTCTTAAAGTCCCCCTGATAAGGGGCGGGGAAACCCACACGGGAGACCTCATACCCGGGGAAGTCCATACGGACTTCATACCGTTGATTCTGATTCTTTAGGGGGTTAAATCACGGAAATACACTGTTTTTTGCCCAATTTGCGTAAGTCTTGACTGATAACTGATAACAGTCAACAACTATTAGAATGATGGCAGCCTGCAACAACGGCGCAGGCGGTAGGTCCCCAAAAGTTGTTATTGAACCAATCGCTTGATTTAACGCCTTGCGAATAATTAAAAAATGCATATTCCGATTCTACGCGCCGGACGTTCCTACAGAAGTCTGAACACCATCCGCGTGCCACATATCAAAACCGGTGAACCCTTGGTCGAGGTGAGCCAAGCCAATCGTGGATTGATAGCGAAGGACCTCCTTGACATCGCCCTCCAAAAGGAGGTGCTTGGGCAACGTTCTGCCGCCGAATTAATCTCCACCTGCAAGAAAGCAGCGCGTCTCTTCGCAACAGAGACATTGCCGCTTGACGGAACCGTTCAATCACCGACAGACTACATCCAACAGGTCTCTGGGACAACCGGTATGCCTGAAGCACTCTGCGAACAGAATCTGTTCAAGATTCAAGGGGTTTTGGAGAACATAGATACGGTTTTAGATGGACTCACCCGCGGGCTTGATTTGGAAGTCCTTGACACAGGATGGGGAACCCAAAACGGACGCACCTTGAGTTACGTCTGTGAGACAGATTCGCTGGGTGCCGTGTTACCGAGCAATTCGCCCGGCGTTCATTCGTTGTGGGTGCCTGCGATTCCGTTGAAAGTCCCTCTCGTGCTGAAACCGGGACGCGAGGAACCCTGGACGCCGTATCGGATCGCACAAGCGTTTATCGCCGCAGGTGCTCCCGCAGAGGCGTTCAGTTTCTACCCGACCGATTACACCGGTGCCAACGAAATCCTCGTCCGATGCGGACGCTCTATGCTCTTTGGTGGCGGCGCAACCGTCGCACCCTGGGTGAACACACCGCGTGTCGAAATCCACGGTCCGGGACGTAGCAAGATCATCATCCACGAGGCGGGACAGAACAATTGGGAACAGTATCTCGATCTCATCGTGGAATCGGTTGCTAAAAACGGAGGCAGATCCTGCATTAACGCCTCTGGCGTGTGGGTAACCGCAAATGGACGGAAAATTGCCGAAGCGTTAGCAGCGCGTTTGGCACGCATCGAACCGAAACCATTGGACCACCCAGAGGCGGGAATCGCCGCGTGGGCAAATCCGAAGTCTGCACACGGTATTTCATCTCTGATTGACCAGCACCTCAAAGAACCCGGTGCGACAGAGTTGACAACGGGAGATCGCGTCGTGGAATTGGATGGCTGCACCTTCCTGAGACCGACTGTTATCTGGTGCGACGATGCGGAACATCCGTTAGCGAACATAGAATTCCCGTTCCCATTCGTGAGTATTGTGGAAGTGCCACCGACGCAGTTAGTCGAGGCTATGGGTGCAACGCTGGTTGCCACGGCGATTACAGAAGACACTTCGCTCGTACAAGATCTCATAGCGACACCGCTTGTTGACCGCCTCAATTTAGGGGCGATCCCGACGAATCAGATCTCTTGGGATAGTCCACATGAAGGGAATCTGTTTGAACACCTCTATCGGCAGCGGGCATTCCAACGCCTTAAATCCTCTGAATCTCCTTCTCAAGGGGAATTCAAGAGAGAGTACGTGAGTCCTGTCCCATAGGATTTGCCTGATACATGGCGTATTAGAGAATAATGCGTTTGTCGTAGGAAAATGAATTGCCCCATCGGTTACCTAATCTGTTTTTTATACAGACCCGCTACGAAACATCCGAGGAGAAGAAACGTTCTATGAATAGAATATGGAATGGAAACTGGCAAGCCCGGCAGTCAGAAGCGCGGAGCGGATCTATCGACGAACTTCGTCAGTTAATTCCTAATTTTTCGATTTGGAAGGAAGACAAGGGATACTTAAGATCCAACAAATACTTAGACCTCATAGTGCAGGATCCCTCAGACTCAGGTGAAGTTAGCCACGGGAATTTAGTTGATTCTGTGAAGAAAGCCCCTATACTAATTGCTGCTGTCAGTAATGGCTTCGGGCGCCAGAGCTACAGAGGACACCAACAGGGCTATAAACTTGTCCAACACCATGAAATGCTTGATAGTATATTGGGAACATTAAGGAATAAGCACGCCTGTGTTAGTGAGAATCCTGAGTTTCGTATTTTACAACCACTGAAGAATCCTGAATCTCTTGAGGCAAAGTTACGGATATCCGAATATGGAGCACGCATGTGGATTGAGTTTCCCGTGCCTAATTACGAGTTTTACCCGGACGATGGAGGACCTTATGTTTTGAAGATAACTTGCCTCAATTCAATGGTTACGAGATCTCTGGCGGCAGTATCCTATCCTTGATTATGGCAAGGGTTGGGATTAGTAGGATGAATACTCTAACTTACGAAGAACCCTAAAGGAAGCGTAGTAGATGTCTTGTGGGTAAGAACGGGCAATGAATTGCCCTACTACAAACAATCTATCTTTAACCTGAGAGAGACTTATGACTAACAACCCGAATGTCATTCTCATCTATGGCGACGACCTCGGACGCGGTATGCTGCGTTGCTATGGACAGCAAGGAATCATTAAAAATGCTTATTGTTGATGCCCATCTCGATTTATCAATGAATGCGTTGCAAGGCAACCGGGACTTGCTGAGTTCCACCTATACGATTCGTGCCCAAGAAGCAGGGATACCCGGTAAAGGACAAGGAACCGTGGCTTTTCCGGAGATGCGTCGAGGGCGAATTGCGCTGAGTTTTGTCACATTATTTGCGCGTTCAACGGGTAGACCCTCCCCGCACTCTGATTTTGCCTCGCCTACCCAATCCTACGGCATTGCCCAAGGGCAATTGGCTTACTATCATGCCTTAGAAAGAATGGGATACGTTCGCATCATCACGAACCGAGAACAATTAGACAGACACATCAACGCTTGGCAAGCGTGGGAGAGCACAGCGATAGGCAACGCAAGCGACTATGATAATGCACCGCCTTTAGGATTTGTAATTAGCATGGAAGGTGCCGACCCAATTCTTTATCCAACACAGTTAGAGGCTTGGGTTGATGGCGGATTACGACTGATTGGGCTGACACACTACGGTCCCGGACGCTACGCCGGTGGAACAGGCACAGAACTAGGGTTAACCGAACTGGGGCGTCCGTTGCTCGCTGAGATGGAACGCTTAGGCGTTATCCTTGATCTTACCCACTGTTCGGATCAGTCGTTCTGGCAGGCACTTGAACGCTACAACGGCTTGGTTCTCGCCAGTCATAACAACTGTCGGACACTGGTCCCCCATCAGCGTCAGTTCAGCGATGAACAGTTGCGTGCGATTTTTGAACGGGATGGGGTCATCGGTGCTGCTTTTGACGCGTGGATGCTCCATCCAGGCTGGGTTACGGGTGAAACTCCCCACGAGGCGGTTACTTTGAACACCGTCGTGGATCACATCGACTATATCTGTCAGTTAGCAGGCAACAGCCGTCATGCCGCGATCGGCACCGATTTAGATGGTGGCTATGGTCGTGAGCAATCTCCGAGCGATTTGGACACCATCGCTGACTTGCAAAACTTAACGGGCTTGTTAGAGGCGCGTGGCTATAGTGCCGATGACATTGCTGCCATCATGCACGGCAACTGGCTCCGATTCCTACATGACGCATGGGGTTAGAAAAACTCACACAGTCTGTTCTATTAAACTTTGGTATCGAAATGGTAGAGAGAACCTATGCAAATTAACATCCAAACCAAAAACTTCACATTTTTAGAGATTCAGGGAAAAGTCATCGGGCAAGATGCGATCGTGCTAAAAACGATGCTCGAAGAACATATCAAAACACTTGAAACGCAGGACGGAACGCCTACCCTAATTTTTAATATGGCGAAGGTCCAGTCGATGGATAGTGCAGGCTTAGGCGTGCTTATCACTACCAGCACCCAGATCCGTCAGAACGGCGGACGGACACTTCTCCTTAACGTCAATAGAGGTATCAAACGGATGATGATCCGGACAAATCTGACATCGCTCTTCGATTTCCCCAAGAACCTCGCGGAAGCGATAACCAGTGCCTTGTAATTTTTTCTATGCGGCAATACTTACTGCTGATACCCCGTCCTATCCGTATTCCCACCATATTTCAGGGCATAAATCAGTAGATTTGACATAAACCGATAAACATCCGTGGAACGGCGGAGGCGTAACATCGTGCGGCTCTCAATCTCTGCGGTTTCCATTGCACACAGGTAATCCTTGCGGTTATAAACCACTGCTAACCGGTCATCAATGACGATTGCTTTCTGATAACGGAACTGCGTGGGTTGCGCGTTGTTCTCGTTTCCCCAGAACACATCGCCACCTGTAGGCGGTTTCGACAGATGGTAATAGATACTATACAACTCGTGCTCGTGCGGAAGAATCTCAAGCGGATATTCAGGGAAAATTTGTTTGAGTTCATCAGCGACGATGTGTGCGAAAAGTCCATTGAAACCGCAGTCATCGAAAAACAGCATTCCTCCTTTTTCAACGATGTATTTCCGAAGTGCTGCGCGTTCTGTGGATGTGAAACCTGTCTGCAGCGGACCCTCTTTTGCAAGCCCCCGCCCAACGGTGATGTCTTTATCGTGTCCTGTCATGATGATGAGCGGAGCGTCCATGATTTGAGGATCAGTGATCCGTAGCGCACCGCCATCGAAGTCCATATCCGCCCGAATCGGGGTCTGTTCCTCCAGCCACTTGATGAGCGCAGGAATCGCCGTCGGATCCTGCCACCAATCCGAGAGCGAATGTTTGAGTCGAATCAACCGAATATGCCCGCGCATCTCGCTGCCGGTCCCTTCAAGGACACCCCCCAATTTCTCCTTCGGTATCTTCACAAGATTGCGAAATGCAGTATCGAACCCATCTCCCAAGCCACCTGTGGGTAAAGATCCATCCAGAAATTCTGAGAGTCCCGTTTTAGACGTGTTTGTGCCTCTACGCCGTGTCGAATAATTATCAGTTTTCAGGAGTCGGTTATCAACTAAAGAGGACTCTGGTTTAACCAGACCGCCTCTAAACTGACGACTGTTCGGCAGTGTAGGTGCTATCGAAAGTTCTGTCGGATTCAGTATATCGGTTTCGACATCCAACGGTGGCACGGGTTGCACGACATCCGTTTGGTTTCTCTGTAGGGGCGAGGTTACCTCGCCTCTACGCGATGCTTGGGGCGATATGCGGGTTTCCGTTGAGGTTTCACTTAAAAGCGGGGTGTGTGCTGAGACAGTCCGCCGGGTCGGACGGATTTCCACCGCTGTCCTTGCAGGATTGAGCGTAAAAAATGTCGCCTCAAACGCGTCTTTGTTCAGCTCCCTTTGTCCTGAAAACAGCAACGCTGCAATGATGACAAAGAGCAGATGCAACCCGATTGAGGCGATAGCGGCACGGAAACGTCTCTGTTTCATTTTTTTAATTTACCTTGCGGTTCGTTAAAATGAGTTTGAGCATTAACATGCTTCTCCGTAGAGTCGCCTCCATTTCATTACGGCTTACAATCTTTCGCTAAGAAGATAGAAGTTTCTCAGTTTTTTAGACTGTTTTGTCCATAGTATCCTTAGAGATGCCGTTGAATCTGCTGATAACTCTGCACATCTAACTTCCGGTAATCTGGAATATCATATCGGTTCCCGCGGACATCCGTCACAAAAAGTCGGGCAGGTGGCACCTGTTTGATGTTCTGATTCAACCCACGCACCGAGAACGTCACCCGCCCTCGCTCCGTTTCAACCTCCCATTCATGGATGCCGAATTGTTCCTTCACCCGATAAACCTTCTGAATTGTCGGCGTGAAATACCGTTTATCCAACTCTTCCTGCAGGATTTTTTGACTTTCTCGTGTCAGTTCCGATGGATTCACGAGGATCCCAATTTCGGTGTCCTCATCCACGGCAAGCGAGATGTAACTCTCGGGATTGCTGAGTGGCATCAACCGCCGCACCACTACCCGCAGATGGCAGGCGTCATTCCGAATTTCAAGTCGCGCCGTTCCCACTTCGGAGCGCGTGAAGGTCAGGTCGGCGGCATTGAAGTAGCGCGGCGTGAAGTCATCCGATTCAGGGGGAACCGGCTTCACTGTGGGTGCCGCAGCGAGCGTGGTTTGTTTTTCTATGTTTTGGTTCTGCATGTCTATCTCTCCACGGCTTGCGATGCTGCGCGAACATTAGCGGCTTCGCGTTGGGTTTCTACGAGTTTGTAATAGATACCTTTCTGTTCCATGAGTTCTTCGTGAGAACCGCACTCAACACCTTTCCCTTTTTCAATCACGAACAATCGGTCGGCATTTCGGAGCGTAGAAAGCCGGTGAGCAATCGCAAATGTCGTTCGGTTCTGAACAAGCCTGTCGATTGCCTGTTGGATTTTCTTCTCCGTCTCCACATCCACGGATGAGGTGGCTTCATCGAGAATCAGAATCCGCGGGTTGTGTAAAATCGCCCGTGCGATAGAGATGCGTTGTCGTTCGCCGCCCGATAGCCGTCCGCCGCGTTCACCGACTTCCGTATCGTAGCCGTCTGGGAACTTGACGATGAATTCGTGGGCGTTTGCCGCCTTCGCTGCCGTGATAATATCTTCCATGGTCGCATCGGGATGCGCGTAGGCGATATTCTCGGCGATAGTCCCACTGAACAGATACGGTTCCTGTAACACGACACCAATCTGGCGGCGCAAATCCTTGAGGTCAATCTGCTTGATGTCCTCACCATCGATCTCTAAACGTCCAGAGTCCGGCGTATAGAACCGACAAATCAAATTAATAAGCGTCGATTTCCCCGCCCCCGAATGTCCAACGAGTCCAATCATCTCTCCCGGTTTCACGTGTAGGCTGATGTCTCGAAGCACCGGTTTGTGCGAATCGTAACCGAACGTCATGTTGTGGAATTTGACTTCTCCAGTAATGTTCGGCATCGCTTTAAGGCTGCCATCGTCCAATTGTTCCGGTTGTGAGTCAATGACTTCAAAAAGTCGTTCTGCCGCCGTCATTGAGCGGGAAGCCCAGTTAATCAGCGGGCTGATATAGCGTAACGGTTCGTAGAACATCATCAGGTATGCGTGGAACGCCATCAAGGTCCCGAACGTCATTGTCCCACCGATAATGTTGAGACCCCCGACATACCAAACGATGAGAGACCCTAACTGGACGGCGAACATCAGGGGTGGATAATAGGTCGCCCAGATCATCTCAGCATGCGTTTCATAGTCTCGGGCATCTACGTTCGCATCGGCGAACCTGTTCACTTCGCTCCGTTGTTGTCCGAACGCACGGACGACCCGAATGCCGGATACTGAATCGTTGACGACATCGAACAATTTCGAGCGACGCCGCCAGGCGCGATGCCAAAGACTGCGCACTTTTTTCCAGAACCAACCCGCTCCAAAGACAATGATCGGAATCGGGATTAAGATGAAGCACGCCAGTTTCCAGTTCATCCAGAACAGCATCCCGCCAATCCCGAAGAAAAGCAACAGCTCTACCGCGAGAAACGAGAGACCCTCTAACATAAAGTCCTGAAGCCGTTCACTGTCCTCTGTGATATGCGAGATAACCGTCCCAGTTTTCCGTTTATCGAAGAATCGGATTGACAAGTTGTGCAAGTGCTGATAGACGTGTGCTCGAATATTCGCAGCGACGCGGAACGTCAGCCATGCCCCTAAACGTAACCGAAAAATTGTGAAAATTTCACGGATAATTTGTATGCCTAATAGGGTCCCTACAGCAATGGACAAAGCCAATGCCGCCGATGGAATGTCTCGGAAAATAGAGCCTAACCATGTGCTCGATGCTGCCGAGGCAGCGGTATCGACATCACTCGGCATCAGGATATCGTCAATCAGGATACGGGAGAAATACGGCGGTACTAAAGAGATGAGGGTGCCAGCAATCACGAAGACCATGAAAAGGATTGCCCTACCGCGATACGGGCGTATGTAGGACAAAATCCGTAACATAACCTTGTGTTTTTTGGTACAGGCTGGACACGGTGAGAACTCGTCTGGCAAGGGTAAACTGCAGGACTGACAGAATTTTTCCTCCGGCTTGTAGTCCCAAATCGGTGCCTCGTCCCGTTTACCGTCACGAAACTCAATTTCGTCACCGATAAATCGAGCAACAAATCCGAACTTCGCCGCGCAGCCATTGGAGTACCGAATCAGATCGACAGTGCCTTCTTCTGTTTCCAGGACCAGTATCCCAGCGTCTACGACGATCTCGGCACGGATGCCCAGGACACTCTTATATGGGATATAGTGAAGCACCTCACCCTCACCTGTTACGGTGAAGATCGCAGCGTCCGTTAAGACAAACCATTCTTCACCGTAGGTGCCTGTTGAACTCACATCGCTTTGGACAGCAAATCGGATCTGTTCTGGACGGATATCTAATTTTTTAAGTGTTTCTTCAGCTAAATTGGGTATCGGGTCAAGCGTACCCGTTGGTGTTTCTGAAATTTCCATTCCTTGTTTATGCCTCCGTCTTTACTTCCCAGGTGTCCGTTCGTCTGGATATTTCCAAGGAACTTTGCGATCAATAGATTTCCAACGTGTGGAATCGACGCGTTGGGTAACATATATTTTCTGACCACACCGACAGCGTATGTCGTGGACGTGTCCATTTGAGCAGGTTTTCTTCTCAACGAAGTTAACACTCTCTTGGTGGACGCGATAGCCGCGTCTGCATGAATAACAGACTAAGTACATCACAAATACCTCTATTCACTCTACTTAAGCCTTTTAACCCATTTCGACAGATACAATTCAGATTTTTAAACTATTTAAACCGTAATAGAATGTTTCTCCAAAACTTCATCGTTCAATTCGACACCGAGTCCCGGTTTCGTTGATGGAATGATGTATCCATCTTTCCACTGCAACGGCTCCTTCAGGATATCCGCGTGGAAGCCGTCCCATGTATGGATACCCTCTTGAATCAGGAAATTCGGGCTACAGACATCCAACTGAATATTCGCAGCACCCCCGATCGGACCCCCATACAGATGCGGTGCGATTTGGGCATAATGTGCCTCACCCATCGATGCGATCTTTTTCGCCTCAAGGATACCCCCTGTGATCGTCAAATCCATCTGCAGAATAGATGCCGCCTGTTGTTCCAACAGGTCCACGAACTCGTATTTTGTCAACAATCGTTCTCCAGTGGCAATCGGGATACTCGTTGATTGGGCGACGCGTGCCATCTCCTTGATATTCTCTGGGGGTAGCGGTTCCTCGAACCAGAGTGGATCGTAAGGCTCGACGCGTTTCGCGAAACGGATTGCACTGTTTGTATTGAACTGTCCATGCGTGCCAATCAGAATGTCACACCTATCCCCGACGGCATCGCGAATTCCTCGGATGACACTCTCTGCGTAATCGAGAGTTTCCAACCGATCCGCGGTGCTTGGATCAACCGGATCGAACTTGACAGCCGTAAACCCTTTTTCGACGTAAGCGAGCGCGAGGTCCCCCGTTTTTTCTGGGGAGTCGCCGCGGCGCCATTGCAATAGATAGGAGTAGGCACGCAGTTTCTCGTGGAACATACCGCCTAACAGATTGTAAATCGGTTGGTTCAGTGCTTTTCCGACGATATCCCAACACGCCATCTCAATCGCACTCATCGCTGGACTCGTCAACGGTCCTGAATGCCGGACACACGGTCCCTCATAAAGGGTCGACCAGATCCTTTCAATCCGAAACGGATCTACGCCCATCAGGTAGCGTTCTCCCCAGTCTTTGATGAGTTCGATGACGACATGGTTCAATTGCGTGTGATACGTGCATTCACCTATGCCTTCAATCCCTTCGTCTGTCACCAATTTGACGAAAATCCAACGCCTTCCACCCCAATGCGGTGGCGGTACATCAACGAGATACGTTTTCACATCAACAATCTTCATCTTTTAATTATTCCTTGCGGTTCGGTCAGAGAGGTTGGATAAATAACGTTCCTTTCCGTAGATCCGCCCTCCGCTACGCTTACGGGCTGCGCGCTTGGGTTTAACAAAAGCCTCTTAACTTATAACTATTCTTCTGACAACTACGGATTCCACCAATAGGTGACTTTGCCAACCACAGTGGTATCCAGCAATCCCGATGTGATACTGTCTGTTCCATACGTCTGGTTGAAAACAAAATAGAAATCACTACCGGGACGATAGATGTAATTGACTAAGAAATTCGTGGTAACCAAATTCCGGTCACTGTTCCATTGGGCGTAAAATTTAGTAAAGAGGTCTGTGGAAAAGGAATAGATAACACGCCCACCGAAGACGTTTGTATCAAAGGAGGTCTTTTCATCGGGAGCATCTTGGTGTGGGAGTGTGACGCGGTTGAATTCATATCTCGGTTCCACACTGAAGCGCCCACCGAACCGAAGGTCGAGACGGAGGTCAAATCCGCGTCGGGTGCCGTTGTAGAAATCTCCGACATTGAACCCAAAGCGTCCGTTAAAGACCTTGCCTTCAGCATTGAGCATGAGGTTGTAGTTATTGTAACTGTATTTGCCACGCGGGATGATAATGCCTTCTCGAATTTCAAAATCCTCCACGAGGTTCTCGAAATTCCGGTAGATTCGGAGACCGCCCCAACCGTTCGTTTCCAGTTCAAGCCACGTGCTCCAGATAAAGGTTCGCGTTTCTAATTCGTTGTCTGAGTTGAGGATGAGGTCAATCTCCGGTCCAGTCCACAACCGACGGAACCCGTTCCAATGGAGATAAGGCGTGGCACGCATTTCGCCCCGCAACCATCGGCTACCCGTGCGATACACATAGCCGACTTCAGGGTTGAAATCATCACCGATGTCCGTGTAGGAGGCGTTCACGCGTCCGACTTCGCTCTGCCAATTGCCGCCGAAGTAAAGCGCGTTTGTGTTTTCGCTCGGCAAAGCGCCGTTTCCTGGATGGGCTTGCCTGCTGATTTCGCGCGATTCAAACGTGCGTGCCCAGAGACCTCGGAAATTCATCTCGCCCGTCGGACGATAGATGAAATCAACGCCGGTCGCGCTGTTGTGTTTGTCGAGATCTTGCTTATTAATTCCGATCACACCGAGGCTCGACCCTGTGAACAGATCGCGCTTGATGCGCAAAACAGAGTAGTTCGTCCTGTTAACATCGACCGCGTCCAAATGTTCCGTGGCAGCTGCTGCATGTTTATCTGTGAGAACGTTCAGCAGTCCTACACCGAAGCCGCCCACTTTACCGGTAATCTTTCCACCCGCCATGATTGGGATAGCGTGTCCTTCCTCAATGCCGATACGGCGACTGTAGAAAAGGAGGAGCGGTGGTGGGGCATTGAAACTCGTCCGTGGGATACCGAAATCGAATAAACCCGCACCTTCCAAGAAGAATTGACGTTTCTCCGGGAAAAAGAGGCTAAACCGTGTTAAGTTTGCTTGCTCCTGGTCGGCCTCGACCTGTGCGAAATCTGTATTGACCGTGAGATCAGCGGTTAGATTTGAGGTGACGCTCACCTTCATGTCGCCCCCGAAATCGAGCACGCCGACGGTTCCATCATCCTCTGTCTGGGCGACCCCAGGCAGGAGATACGGCAGAAATTCTATATTCCGACGTTGTGAGATCCCGGATAAACCGGTAAGCGTTCCAAGGTGTGTTGTCCGATAGCGTGCCAGATACGTATAGGCTGCCGGCACGGGGGACCATGTGCCTTCCTCCTGATTTTTTCGGATGGTGCGTCCGAGGTTCAAACCCCAGGTCAGGGTATCTTCCTTTTTAAATCGGAGTTGACTGAACGGGATGGCGATTTCTGTCGTCCAATTGTCACCGTTGATTTTTGCGCGAGAGTCCCAGACGGCATTCCAGTTCTCGTTTCGGCTGTCGCCGCTGTCCATGAGTGCGACATCTTCGCGCGCACCGAGTGGATTCACGCGAAAGAAGAACCCACTCCGCCGGTCGTTATAGGTATCCAACAACACGAAGACGTTGTCCTGATCATACAACATCCCATCCCGTCTCATCTTATTCGCAATAATCTTCGCGCGATCGGGTTCGCTGCAGATGAAACCGAAATAGATGTGTCTGTCATCGTAAAGAATGCGGACCTCTGTGGATTCGGTCAGCGGTTCGCCTGCATCGGGTTCAAACTGAATAAATTGACGGATAGGTGTTGCTTTCTGCCAATCGGGCTCTGAAAGTTCCCCGTCGATCTCGATGCTTTCGTAAGTACGGGATGCCTCCGCCCGCAGGTCGTCAGTTTCGGCATGCACCCCAGCACTGAGGCAAAGGAGCAGTAGAATTGATAGCCATCTACATAGATAATCCATGGTATCCAAAATGGGAGACGTATCCTCCGTTATTATCTTAGACTTTATTCTATTATACCACATTTTTTGAAAATCTGCATGTCTAATCAATACTATAGTTTGGACAATTTAACGAGAAATCTGTTCGTAGTCGCGCAATGGCGTAAGTCGCGTGTGGACTTGCGGGACAATGCGCCTCTTAGATTTGCCTTCCTCTGAGTTTCAAAATCTCTTAAATGCGAATGTGTCTTTCAGGTTCGGTATTACTTAAACTTGTCATTCTTGGTAATGTTGATGTATAATATATTAACCCAAGTTGCTTAGGGAAATATATCAAAAAGTAATCGGAGGAAATATGAGCAACGAAAGTAAGTGCCCAGTGATGCACAACTCTCACACACGGGGCACAATAGCGAACCAACAGTGGTGGCCGAATCAGTTGAACCTGAAGATGCTCCACCAGAACCCTCCCGCATCCAATCCTATAGGGGAGGATTTCAACTACGCCGAGGCGTTCAAAACACTCGACTTAGAGGCTCTGAAGCAAGATATTTATAAGGTGATGACGACATCGCAGGACTGGTGGCCCGCCGACTACGGTCACTATGGACCGCTTTTCATTCGGATGGCGTGGCACAGTGCAGGCACATACCGCATCGGCGACGGGCGCGGTGGCGGTGCCTCTGGCACGCTCCGCTTTGCCCCCCTCAATAGTTGGCCCGACAACGCCAGCCTCGACAAATCCGTCCGGCTGCTCTGGCCCGTCAAGCAGAAATACGGCAAAAAACTCTCGTGGGGGGATCTGATAATCTTCGCAGGGAACTGCGCCCTGGAGTCGATGGGACTCAAGACCTTCGGATTCGCTGGCGGACGAGAGGACGTCTGGGAACCCGAAGAGGACATCTATTGGGGATCAGAGACCACATGGCTCGGAGACGAGCGTTACACCGGCGACAGAGAATTGGAGAACCCTCTTGGTGCCGTTCAGATGGGTTTAATCTATGTGAATCCACAGGGACCCAACGGTAACCCGGATCCCGTCGCTGCAGCCAGAGACATTCGAGAGACGTTCCGTCGCATGGCAATGAACGACGAGGAGACGGTCGCACTCATCGCTGGCGGACACACGTTCGGCAAAACGCATGGTGCTGCGGATGCAGATGAATACGTGGGACCCGAACCCGAGGGTGCCTCTATTGAGGAACAGGGGCTCGGATGGAAAAACAGTTTTGGTAGCGGTAAGGGTGTCCACACGATCACCAGTGGCTTAGAGGGTGCCTGGACGGCCGCTCCGATCCAGTGGGACAATGGCTTCTTTGAGAATCTATTCAATTACGACTGGGAACTGGTGAAAGGTCCGGGGGGTGCGTGGCAGTGGACGCCCAAAGATGAATCCGCACAAGGCACGGTGCCGGACGCTCACGATCCCTCAAAGAAACACGCGCCCATGATGCTCACGACCGACCTGTCTCTGAAGGCGGATCCAGTCTATGCGCAGATTTCCAAACGCTTCTACGAGAACCCGGCGGAATTCGCAGACGCTTTTGCTAAGGCGTGGTACAAGTTGACCCATCGCGACATGGGACCCCGCACACGGTATCTCGGTTCTTTAGTTCCAGAGGAACCGCAGTTGTGGCAAGACCCCGTCCCTGATGTCGATCATGAATTGATTGACGGGCAGGACATCGCTGCCCTCAAAGGCAAGATCTTGGAATCAGGACGCTCCATTTCCCAGTTGGTCTCAACGGCTTGGGCGTCTGCGGCAACATTCCGCGGCACTGACAAGCGTGGTGGAGCCAACGGGGCACGTATCCGCCTCGCACCGCAGAAGGATTGGGAAGTCAACAAACCGTCCGAATTGGAGCAGGTCCTTCAGACGCTGGAGGCGATTCAAAACGAATTTAACGGATCCCAGTCCGACGGGAAGAAAGTCTCACTCGCTGACCTGATCGTTCTCGCTGGGTGTGCAGCCGTCGAGGCTGCTGCGCAGAAGGCTGGCATCGAGGTAGAGGTTCCCTTCTCTCCGGGACGCACAGACGCCTTGCAGGAGCAAACCGATGTGGAATCGTTTGCTGTGCTGGAACCGACCGCCGACGGATTCCGCAACTACCTTGCAAACGGACACGAGGGAACCGCCGAACAGTTACTCGTCGATCGGGCACAGATGCTGACGCTCACCGCACCTGAGATGACGGTTCTCATCGGCGGCTTGCGCGTCTTGGATACAAACGTTTGTGAGTCGGGTTTCGGTATCTTTACCAAGCGACCCGAGACGTTGACGACTGATTTCTTCGTCAATCTGCTTGACATGAACACCGAGTGGGCGGCTTCCTCTACATCTGAGAATGTGTTTGAGGGACGTGATCGCTCGACAAGTGAGGTCAAATGGATGGGGACCCGCGTTGATCTCGTATTCGGCTCAAGCTCCCAACTCCGAGCCGTTGCGGAAGTCTACGCGTGTGAGGATTCTCAAGAAGCATTTGTCCGGGATTTCGTGGCTGCGTGGAACAAGGTCATGAATCTCGATCGTTTCGACCTTGCCTAACCTCAACAAGGTATGACAGTGGGTGCGTAGAACTTTCACGCGCCCACTGTTCTCAATTCACTTCTTCTGTCCTTCCTATTCCTACCGATAGTCAATAATAATCAACGCCTGTTCCCTTCTTCTTGTAGGAGCGATCTCCGAATCGCGACGCTCCCTTGACTTTTCCGTCAGATATGTTATCATCTCCTTATGAAAAACGATAAGAAGACAATCTTCGGGTGGTGCATGTATGACTGCGCGAATTCAGCCTATATCACCACTGTGATCGCCGCCATATTGCCGAATTACTTTGCGAAAGCCATTGTAGGCGAAGCAGGTGTGGACATCCTCGGTATGAATATAAGTGCTACAGCCTTGTGGGGCTATATGTTGGGAACCGCGGCGTTCTGCGTGTTCCTCTTCGCACCCGTGCTTGGAGCGATTGCCGATTTCTCTGGTGCAAAAAAACGGTTTCTTATGGGCTTCGCGTATATGGGGAGTCTCTTCGCAACGATGCTCTATTTTTGCGGGTCGGGTGATGTCGGATTGACGATTACGCTATTTCTCGGTTCTCAAATTTGCTTTGTCGGCGGTAATGTTTTCTACGATGCGTTCTTACCACAGATTGCCTCCGAAGACAAACTGGATGCCGTTTCTGCCAGAGGATATGCGTTCGGATATGTCGGCGGTTCGCTGCAATTTACTATTGCCCTCGCTCTCGTCGCCACGCAAAAGACACCGGAAAGCCAAGCGATGGCGGCACGCATCGGGATGGCGATGACGGGTCTCTGGTGGGCAGGTTGGACCCTGTTGACGCTGAAATACCTAAAAGAGGAAAAAACGCCGTATCAACTTCCAGAAGCCTATCGCAATACACCGAAACCTATCGCCTATCTCACCCTCGGCATCCGTCGGACGCTTTCAACCGCGAAGCGGGTCGGACGCTTTAAACACCTCACGCTTTTCCTTGTCGCCTATATGATATACAACGACGGAATCCACACCGTTACCAGTATGGCGACAATTTACGGCACTGAAGAATTGGGGCTTTCGACGACGGCACTCATGGTGACGCTCTTGCTGGTGCAAGTCGTTGCGATAGGGGGCGCGTTGATCTTCAGTCGGCTCGCAAGTCGTATCGGTGCCAAACGCTCGGTGATGTTCGCCTTAGTCTTATGGAGTGGGGTTGTTACGTATGGGTATTTCATTCACACCGCAACGGAGTTCTTTGTTTTGGGCATAGTTGTGGGGCTTGTGCTCGGTGGGACACAGGCGTTGAGCCGTTCCTTCTATGGCGCGATGATTCCAGAGCAGGCGAGTGCGGAGTTTTACGGATTCTATTCTGTCTTCAGCAAGTTTTCATCAATTTGGGGACCCGTAACGTTTGGCGTTATCGAACAGATCACCGGCAGTGCGCGCCTCGCCATCATTTCATTGATGATTTTCTTTATTACGGGATTGATTCTTTTGGGATTCGTCGATGAAACAAAGGCAAAAGCGGATAAACTCGCGTTTTAGGGGTTCCTCTGTTTTAGATTTTAGGGTAAGTCTGTAGGCGTGCGATGTATCTATCGCACTGCCTTGCGGCGAGGGAACGGTCAATGAATGGCCTCCCTACTACGAACAAAAAAAAGGGACGACCCGAAAGTCGTCCTTTTTTTTGTCAGATGTCTGTCGGTTAATTCGATAACTCGAAGATAATCGGGAGTTCGAGTCGCAAACTATTCCCCTCTTGTCCTTCCGGGAAAGGCGGATAAGGCACGGCGTTTTGGACAGCCGCGATCGCTGCGTTATCCAGTGTTGTTGAGCCGGAAGAATCGGTGACGGCTGGATTCCGAATCGTGCCGTCTTTGAAAAGCGTGAACCGAACGGTTGTGCTGGCACCCTCGTCTAAATTTCGGACACGCGGTGGGAAGCGTTGCACCTGTTTGATTCGGTCCCGAACCGCCTTTAGGAACTCGTTAAAAGACTGTTTCGCATCTCCTAAGTTGACAGAGGCGAGTTCCAGATTGCCGGGGTCGCTAAACTCCGTTTGTGCGAGGCTTGTTCCCATATCTATTCTGGTGACGAGACTTGTGGACTCAAACTTCGGCACTTCAAATTTCGGCATCGTTGTAACGATACTTGCCTGTTGTCGAGTTGCTCTGAACAGATTTTTGCCGATCCCTGTCGTGCTGGGTGCCATGACCGGGCGTGTCGAAACATCGCTCGCCGGCAGTGTGAAACGTGCGTTGCCCATCGGGATTTTAGCACTCGTCGTGACAGCCTGTCCTTTGGGTGCCCGGACCTTAGAAAACTTCGGTTTTTGGGGTTTTCGTGCTACGCGGGGTGGAGTCCGGCGTTTCGGTTGCGGCTTCTCGGCTTCCAGAACGACACTCTCTACCTTATCCTTGTGCATCTCCAACACGGTTTTCTGAATAAAGTAGATACCCCCAGCGATAATCCCGATGACGTGCAGTCCGATGGCGAAACTCCATGCGATCCGGATCGCTTTCTTTTTCCGTTGTTGGGCGGCTTCTCGGTTCTGCCGCTGAACATCGGTAATCGTCCTCATATTTTTCTTCTCCCGTTCCTTTCAGCACCCTATAGGCGTGCTATATCCGTAATTAGTCTTCGTAGCTCAGTAACTTATATCTATCGTTTTTAACAACGACCGAGCCGAGAATCTGCAATTCCCGTTTTTCACCAGCGACGTTCTGTAACGTCAAAACGGTTCCACGCAAAAGTTGGAACCCTTGATAAGTCTCTTTGGGTCGATCGAAGCGGATGGCAACGAACTTCAGATTTACCGCTCCGAAGTGAGCGATCCACTTTTTCATACCGATATTACATTTTTTATTAAGATTAGACCAAGCGAAATCGCCCGGAAAATTGTTCGGCGGACGGCTTGCGGGGAATGCGGGCCAAATCCAATCGAGGTATTCCTCACGTTGCACACGGAGTCTGTTTAGCTGCTCAATATCTTCGCGGTTCAGTGCGTCAACGACTGCCAGACCGAGTTGGTCTGGCGAGTCGAGACTATTTTCCCAAACCCGCTTCTCACATCCGACGAGACTGCTGTGAGCGAACAGAACAGTTAGGAGGCTGTAAGCTGCGTGAGCGGTGAGCTCGCTAATTCTGTGCACTCGTTGTCCATCCTACGGTCCAATTGTTGCTTGGGCTCACGCCACCGATGAAGTCAACCTGTTCAAAGAACCCATCAGCAGGCGGGCTCGCAGGCGTTACCGCGTTTGCGCCCGCGCCGGGTGTGAAGTTCGGTGCGGACTTGTTGAAGGGTGCTGCCAAACCGGGATCAACTTCTTTATTTCCGTTGGAAGCGGCGAAACCGGCTTCATCGAATCCATCGTCGTCTTTCTCATCGCCGAAGTTGCCTTTTCCATTTTCAAAGAAGATACTGTTTTTTACAACCAGTTTACCGTTATCTGCTTGGGCGTGGGTCGCTTCGTTGTTGATATCGAGTCCAACTTTGTTAAAGCCGGTAACGATGAAGTTTGCGAATGTGCCAGCAGCGCCTTCACGAATCAGCATACCGTTATCGCTTTCGGGACCCGCGGGATCCCCCACGAGCGTCGCGTTGTAGATCGTCGCGGCGGAACGGGGTTGTGCCTCATTGTCTTTACTGCTGTTGTCAACTTCAAAGCCGTTATCAGCGTCGTCGCCATACTGTTGCACGACAAGGAACTGCGCTTTACCTGTCCAGCCGTCTGTCCAGTCGAAGGAGTCGTCGCGTGCACCTGTAACCATGACATACTTGAGGTTGACAGTGCCACCGAACATCTCGACGCCATCATCTTGGTTCATGTGGACTTGGACGTGATCCACGACAGTGCCAGCGCCAACACCTTGGAAGGCGATACCGTTCAATTCGTTATCAGGACTGAATTCTATACCTGCATACTCGATGCGGACATAGCGGAGGACACCGCTGCTGTCACTCGGATTGTTGCCACCAAAGGCACCTGTGTCACCTTCACCAAAGGTTACACCTTGGTTTGTGGGCGCGCTACCGTTGATGATCAAGCCACCCCACTGACCCCGTGCCCGGGAACCTTCAAAGGCATCACTCGACATAACGATAGGGGCAGATGCCGTGCCTTCTGCCACGATCTTGGAACCTTGGGCAACGATGAGCGTGCCATTGGTTGCCTGTTCGCCGTAAATTTGGACGCCTGCCTCAATCGTTAGCGTTGCACCGCCTTCGACAAACACTGCACCGCGGAGGAGATAATCGTAAGCCGAAGTGAGTGTTTTATCGGCGTTCAATTTGCCTTCAAGAACGACCACTTGGCTGCCCCCAACATCGATAATGGTTTCTTCAGCGACTTCTGCGTCTTCCGCGTGGTCGTGTTCTTCTTCGTCGCTACCACAACCGACATAAGCGAGTGCTAATCCAACCGTGAAAATGGCCATTAGCAGGAACAGATAGTTTTGATATAAACCCCTTCTTCCTGTGGATACAGGGGCTGACCCAATATTTAACATTAGCTAACTCAGCTCCTTTTTTGTTTTGTTTCTTATGTCCAACCGATCCTACGGATAGACACTGATGGTCGCGACGCGGCGGCACACATCGCCGCTATTTTTTTTAGCCGCTGTTGTCAATTTGCTTACCCTTAAAAAATACCGATGGATTGTTGCAAAAAAATGACAATCCTATGCGTTTTTTGCATTTTGAAATGGCTATCGGTTAAAGGATTTTCGTCTAACGCAAGTCTCTTGTTACCGACAACTATTCTGCTATAAGTTGTAGCTGATCCCAAACGAGAACGCTCTACCGAGTTTATACTCAAGATAGGTTGCGTCTCCTATTTTGTAATGGACGTAAGGATCAAGTAGGTTTTTCGCTGAAATGCTGAATTTGAAATAGTTCGCAACCGTCCGACTAAAACTCACATCCAATTGCCCACGGGGTTGCTCATACACATCTGGCACTCCGTGGTTCCCCACCTCAGAGAGCCTGCGTCCGAAGATGTTATACGCGATTGCACTGGAAATTCCCCAGTTGGGATCTTCAAAACCGACGGAGACGTTGACGATGTATGGACACTGTCCCTGTAGCGGACGTTCGGAAGAGGTCTGAATCCCGACATCCTCCGGCAGAACCACTTGCGAGGAAATCAGTGCGGCGTTTGTGTTAATCGAGAATTTACGCAACGCCTCCGTGAGAACGCCTAAGTTCTGACGAGCTTCTAACTCCAAGCCGTAGTTGTTGGCGCCTTCAGCGTTTTCGTAGGTAATCCGAACCTCTGCCTGTGGTTGAACGATCTGCTCAATCGGTTTTTGGAACCGCTTATAGAACGCGCTGACCGCCAAAATGCCCCCGATCTGTGGAAAAGTTTCCCAACGGAAATCGAAGTTGTTGATCTGGGTCCGCTCCAAATCTGGATTCCCAAGAATCGTTCTGCCGCCGACAAAATCCGTGAACTCAAAGGGGGCGAGTTCTCGGAAATCCGGACGTGTAATTGTTCGAGAAGCGGCGAGACGTAGATTCATCCGCTCTGTGAGGCGATACGTTACGTTCAGACCCGGCAACCAATCAAGTGTTTCCAAATTCGCTTCAATCTCCTTTCGGGAGGCAGCGAACGGGTCGTAGGTTGTAACCGTTTGATCCGAAGACTCCAATCTGACCCCCGTCATGACCTGCCATTTTGTGGTAATCGGTAGATCAAGCATCAGATAACTTGCGTAGATGTTTTGGTCTGCGAGGTAGTTATCCGTGGC
The DNA here is from genome assembly GCA_009839745.1 of Candidatus Poribacteria bacterium. Classification (NCBI taxonomy): domain Bacteria; phylum Candidatus Poribacteria; species Candidatus Poribacteria bacterium. The sequence goes on along the minus strand of VXPE01000113.1, from coordinate 2,113 downwards.
GCGTGTGGACTCTCGCAATTCAAAAACGCGAGGGGCTATGTTTTGGATTTGGAAAAGGGTTTCGGGCGGCTCGGATAGATTGACGATCGCATCTACTTGGTCAGCAGGTAGGAATCTAAATCTACGCACATCAAACGTCCGGGACCTGTCTCGTAAGAGTCCCCCGAATTTGAAGAGACCCTCAGCACCCAGCGGGATTTTCCAGTCAACACGTGCGTTGTATTCATCGTCCTCAAGATCAAAGAAGAACCTGCTACCACTATGTGTGACGTCTCGGAAAGTGAACGTTCCATCGCCTCTGTCTTCATAAATGTTCTCACGTGTGTCGGGTTCATCGCGGGAGGCGCGCGAATAGGTAAGTCTCCACTCCATAGAGACATCGGGCGGTTTTGGATCTTCGTCTGTTGCTTGTAATGCGGGTTCTCCAAAGTTAAAGTCATGCATGCCTGCGACTTGTCCGGAGAAGAGTTGGCGTTCAACGTAGCGGAGCCGTGTGCTGCGCATATCGGTATTTCTGTCGGCGTTGAATCCTTCCCAGGTCCGCGTCTCATCTTCAGCGGTATGCGTGAAAAGCGTTTTGATGCTGAGTAGATGTTCTGGAGAGAAACGAAGGCTCGTATTTAGGACGCTCCCCCAATCCACTTCTTTTCCACTGCGTTCAACGTCATACGAGGTTACAGGCGAAAGCGTCTCGTTCAAACCGAGCCGGAAGGCATTACGGACTTGCGTGCCGTAACTGTGGCTGTTGCCGTAAGAGATGACCCCTAAGTAGCCGAACTCTTTGTTTCCAAAAATCTTGTTACTATTCCCGAGGCTGAATTTGTAGCCTTGATTGACGGGAACCTGTCGGCGTTCGGGCGACCAGACGTTGGCGAACGATTGTCCGAACTCCTGAATTTCTGCGGGCGTAAATCCTAAAGGTGTAAAACGTCCACGTTCTCGAATCGGTAGATCGGCTGCCTGATCTCGGACGATGTTCGGTAGCGCGCGCGAGCCGTCGTCGAATCCTAAAAAGTCCAGGCTGCCGCCCGGATACGTCAAGCCGTCTTCACCTGTCGCTTGTGTGTTGAAACTGCTTGACATTGACAGCGACATCGTCAATTCTTCTGGAAAGTCTTTGGTAAACACTTGAACGGAACCCCCAGCGAACCCGCCGGGTTGATCGGGCGAGAAGGTCTTGACTGTCTGGAGACTGGCGAGGAGGCTTGCCGGAAAGATATCCATCGGCACAACTCGGCGGTTCGGCTCTGGACTCGGAATCTCAACGTTATTCAGGAGTGTGTTACTGTAGCGTTCTCCGAGCCCGCGGACGAACACGTAACGTCCCCCGACAATGCTGACACCTGTCACCCGTTTAATAGCCTCACCCGCAGATGAAGCCGGGAGCCGGCTAATCTCTTCTGTACTGATACTATCTTCAATGCGTGAGCTGCGCATCCGTTTCTCGAGGAGCCCGCGTTCACTGGATTGGCTCAATCGCACCGGTAGCTTGATCGCATCGAGTTTTACGACTTGTGGGGTCAGTTTAATGTGAAGGGGCGCGGGTGCCGCTCCTGTGCTCACCTGAAAATCGGTAATGACAAAAGTGTTATAAAACGGCGCGCTTGCATGAATTTTATAAGTGCCACTCGGCAACCCCAGCGAAAATGCCCCTGTTTCATCCGTTTTGACCCGAATCTGTGTGTCCGTGACCCGAATTGATACTTCTGCTATCGGTGTTTCGGTATCATTATCTATGACGGTCCCTGTTATCTTGACGACCGGTTGCGTTTCGTGGTTGTCAGCACTGACTTCTCCAAATACAAGTCCGATGCTCAGCACTAAAAGCAACAGGTTCCCGATGCGGAACCGTTCTGTGAAGGGTGGAACTTGCAAGCCCATATTAAGAAATCCTCTCCTTTTGTTCTATTATCCTTAAAACCCTCGCTTCGTTTTTTAAGTCGGCGGCAGCCCCTGCGCGCATGGACGGGGTCGGTAGCCCTCCTCACTCTAATTTTTTAAATAGAATGCGCGAAGGGTATTCCGTCACTATTTGTGTTCTCAACGCTATTCTAATGGTACTAAAGTTTGGACAATATTATGATATTCAAGCTGCCTTGTCGAAAGGCAGCGT
>VXPE01000112.1 GCA_009839745.1 Candidatus Poribacteria bacterium | reverse complement strand
ACCTCGTTCTCGCATAACCAAAAATCTATGAAATTCTAATTAGCACAAGGCGTTATCTTTGGTAAATTACGGGTGAGAAAACGCTAAAAAGAAGAGGATTGTCCAACAGTAAGTGAAAAATTGTTAAACTGAGAAAATATTTATCATGAAAGTTGCATTTTATGCAACCTTTCGATCCGCTATACGCGTTAATATATAACAAAGTTCTTACGCCCATTTTTTGGAGAAGATATAGATGGAGACCAATGATTTTGCCTTAATTCAGCGCGTTTTAGAGGGAGACGACAACGCCTTTACCCTGCTTGTCAACAGATACCAGAAAGCTATCCACACCTTCGTGTGGCGGAAGATCGGTGACTTTCACACAGCCGAGGAGCTCACACAAGATATTTTCCTGAAGGCTTACAAGAAGTTGGCACTCCTGAAACCACCGTATCATTTTCTCGGATGGCTTTATGTCATTGCGACGCGTCACTGTATCGCGTGGATGCGAAAGAAACAGGAGCCAACGACATCTCTGGATGCGATGCCCGCAGCCGAACTTGAGGACCTCTCCTATATAGCGTATGAGGCGACACGCGCTGAAGCTGCAGACCTTGAACACCACCGCGACCTCGTCAAGCACCTTCTCCAAAAACTGCCAGAGAGCGAACGCACCGTTGTAACTATGCATTATCTGGCAGAGATGCCGTGTGAAAAGATTAGTGAATTCTTAGGCGTATCCCCAAACACCGTCAAAAGTCGACTCCATCGTGCGCGCAAACGATTAAAGACACAAGAACACCTCCTCCACGGCGTTTCCGCTATTTTCCAAGTGCCACCGACCCTCACTGCGAACATCATGCAAGAAGTCGCTCGCATCCAGCCGACTGTGCCTTCTGCAAGTAAACCTTGGGTGCCGTGGGGATTCTCCTTCGCATCAACGTTTCTCATTCTTCTAATGATCGGTGTGGGGACACGTGCGCTGTATCGTTTCCAGCAGCCTTACAGTTTAGACGCAACATCGGAGATGACGATTGAATTCGTAGAGGCACCCGTTGTGCTTCCCTTGAAACTAAAGCCAGATGTCAGAAACCAATTCGGAAACACCGATACGCTCGGGAAAAACAGTGGTGCTGGACAACAACCTGGACCGAACCTCGTTGCCCCTTTTCCGCCCAAGGATGCAGACGCTCCTACCGCGAAACCGCAATGGATTCAAGCGAACGGAACAGGGGAGGTTTCAGGTGCCGGACTCTTTCTCGCTGCTGACAAATCCCTCTATGCTGTTGCGAGAGCCGGCCTCTACCGACTCACACCACAGACAGACGCGTGGACATTTGTCGGTTCCGCCGGTCCGAATCAGAAATTCGAGAGGGTTATGGCGGAACGGGGCGATACCCTCTATCTCCTGACATCCGATGAACTTTTAGCCTCAACCGATAAGGGTAAAACATGGAGTGTTCTCGGCTCACGTCCCGAGGGACGCGCTGTCGCCTTGGTGATTACCGATGCCCCCAAAAACGCAACCCCCAAAGTGCGGATATGACGATGTACCTCGTCCTCAGAAGAGAGGTATTTCGTTCTGAGGATGCTGGAAAACAGTGGGAATTCATAGGACACGTCTTGCGATCTGATATCGTACCGAAGACGGATGATACGGAGTTCCGCATTCGGGATGCACTCGCTGTTGATAACACGCTCTTTGTCGGCACCAGTCGTGGGCTTTTCCGATTGACCCGTAATTGGAAAAAAATGCCGGTGCCGACTGAACACGGTATTAATTCCTTGGCAGTTGCCGAGGAGAGGCTCTACGTCGGGACAAACGGAAATGTACGGCATAGTCCTGAAGCCCAAGTCCTTTATTCGACCGACCTCGGCGATTCATGGACCGATATTACACCGAATACCTACGAATATTCAGCTAAGATAAGAACCGCAGTCAGAGTTGTTCCAATCGGAAAAAAGATTCTGTTAATGAGTTTTGGTGGAATATTATGCTCTTATGATGCCGGTGAGACGTGGATGTATCTTGGAAACGATCCACACGCATTTGGGGCCTCTCCTGCTATCGCATTGGATGAAAATAATTTTTACAGAACCGGCCACGACAAAATAACGCGCTCGACGGATGGAGGAGACACATGGCATCCCTTTATGGCAGGGATATCAAATTTCAATGTTCAGAATCTGAGTTCTGTTAAAAATGTTCTCTATGGGGTCACCGGTGGAGAGATTATTAAATCAAAAAACGGTGGTGAATCTTGGGAGACCCTTAACGTGGAGAGTGAAGATAAACTTCTGATCTATCCGAAGATACAGACAAGCAATACAACTCTCTATCTCAGCAGCACACCCAGTAATCAGACGCAATTTTTTCACCTCCCTGTTGGCGGTGAGGCACTGGTACCTGTTCAAGGGATGCCAGATTTCGAGGAAGACGATTTATTCACTGAATTGCAGAAAAGGGTCCAAAAAGTGAGAGAAACAAAGGGCAGAGATCGGGACGCAAAACAATTATGGGACCAAAATATAGATCGTGCCCTTGAGGAAGACCGAACGAACGGCGGTTTTACCGTTGTCGGAGAAACCGTTTTTATGGAACGCCGCCGAAAACTCTTCAGGTGGCGACTTGGTGAAACGGCATGGCAGCATACTGGTTTGGAAGATCGCGGAGAACTCCCGCCTATTTTCGGAAAGGGATTCACGCTTGCTGCCTCGGGCAATACTATCTATGCCGGTAAACGGGAGGGCGACCTCTTCCGATCCTTGAACGGTGGAGATACTTGGAACGACATTACCGAAAACCTCGCCTTTCCTTTTACTTACTTCAAGGATATTTTGTTTGTGGGTTCAACCCTCTACATCTCAACCGATGCAGGGGTGATGCATTCACACGACGGCGAGAAATGGCATGCTCTCACCGATACTGACGGGTGTCCACTCCTTATGGATCGGATTGCGACTGAGGGTTCAACCCTTTACAGTGTGTGCCAGCGGCGTTTATCAAGTAGATAGCCGAACGAACGCTTGGAAACAAATTGCTCCAGAAATACCATACACAGCTACCTCCCTTGCTGTTGATGACAGGACGCTGTGCGTCGGTACAGAACGTAATGGGATCTTCCGTTTTCAGCGCGACAATTGATAAATTTCCCATTCCTATTCCATACTTTCCAATCTTAACCCTTCAATTTCGGTAGGCAGACGCACTTGAAAGCCTGCCTAATCACTCCCTTTGTATTATTAAGTTTTCCCAAATAGCGCAAGTTGCCCTTTGTAGCATAATCTTTTAGATGTGCGAATTGTTGTAGCATAGACTGTTAGTCTGTGCTTCTTATCAGGTCTTTGGTTCGTAGTAGCGCAATTCATTGCGCGTTCTTCGGGAATATCATCTCAATTTTGGTATAGGAGCCAATTTTGCGTAAGTCCTGTTAGGTTATATTAACCCAATGAATTATGGAAATTTGAAAAGGTTTTCAATTGGCGTTATGCAAAATATGCAGGGTCAGTTGTGTAGAATTTGCAGAGTGTGCAAAATATGCAGAGTTGGATTTTGATAGAAGCCGTAAGAATACGGCTTTTTACAATTGGCACACAAATTGCTCACTTGTGAATATGCCTATCCTACATGCCTTCGCATGTTCGGATAAACCGATTTCCCCTGACGGAATGTGAAATTTAAATTAATGTGCCGCTCAGGGCGTTTGTAAAATTGACGCTATTAATCACCAAAAAAAGGAGAAAATAAAACATGAAATCTAAGTTGATTGCAAGCATTCCGGCTCTCGTCCTTATCTTCGCACTCACATGTGGTTTCGGGACATTTCACGTGATGTTACAGAAAGCAGAAGCTAGTAACTGTAATAGCCTTCAACAGCAGTGTAGTGATGCACAAGAGAATGAAAGTATTGCGTGTGCCAGTGGGCATGCAGAGCGGTGTGAAAGTGCGAAAGACAATGCGGAGCAGGTTTGTGGTAAATATTACAATAACTGCCCGTAATTCAATCTATGGTAGTTGCTCACTATGGGCAACTACCCGATTTATCTATGATTCAAAAGCAGCAGACCCCTTGGTAAAGGGAGGCATCCCATCAATAATGTTATGAAGATAGAAAAATTAAGTGCGATCATTCTGATTGTCGGTATCCTATGCCTCGCCGCTTTCATTCGACTGCAAGGGATCACAAATGTTCCCTCAGGACAGTTAACCGAATCAGACGGGTACTTCTACTACTGGCAAGCACAACTCATCTCTGAACACGGAAAATTGCCAGAACGGGATATGAATCGATGGCTTCCACTCGGTAGAGATTTAACACAAACCCTCAATCTCTACGGGTACGTCCTCGCCTACGTTCACAAAGGGATCGCGTGGGTATTCCCGAAGGTTACACTCTACCACGTCACCATCTACACACCCGTCTTCTGCTTCTGCCTTGGACTCGGTGCACTCTGTCTGTTTTTCTATCGCACTTCCGGTATTCTCTTTTCAAGCATCGTTGGTGTACTTTTGGCAACACTCCCTGGCGCGATTAACCGCAGCACTGCCGGTTTTGGTGATAGAGACAGTTGGTGTCTCATGCTCGGCATCCTGGCTGTCATAACTTATCTCACTTCATTGCAATCGCAACAGCCACGCAAATGTCTTTTATGGGCACTCGCGAGTGGTTTCGCTATGTTCCTTGGCGGTGTCAGTTGGGAAGGTTTCGGTGTTTTTCTCAGTATCATTCTATTGGTTGAGGTCTGGCGGTTTCTCACTTCTGAAACAGAAGACAGATTAGGATTCTATCTAATCTGGGTCTGCACCTTCGTACCACCGCTTTACCTTTTATCGCAGTGTGCTTGATCCGCTTTTGGGAACATCCGTTGTTAATATTGAGTTTGGTATTGCAATTGCTACCTGTGTCATAGGATTCCTTGTGCTTGCATGGCGACGACAAGGTTCTGTTGAGAATGAATTCATCTACATTGCATTTACTCTATGGTTTCTCTTTTGGGTAGCACTGGCACGGGATGCGAAACGCTATAATTTTTTTGTCGGTATATCCCTCGCCTTCTTTACCGCAGATCTTCTCCTTTTCTTAGCCACTTTCTATGCCAAAAAGGTAAGGCACCGTGTCCCGCAGCTCCTGTTGAGACCAGCAATCTCTATCCTGATATTAACCCTGATCCTGTTCTACTCACCTGTGGGTGGACACGCAAACCGGGCATTACCTGCTGCTATCAAATCTCGCAGGGCTATACCGGGGAGAGGCAGCCTCGCTCAGGCGTTTGGTTGGATGAAAGGCAATCTACCCGCCCATGCTGTCGTTGCCGCTCACTGGAATCATGGAAGTCAACTCAATGTCCTTGCAGGTGTTAAAACTATTGTTGATCAGGATCACTACATACCCCATTGGATAGGTCTCTACCGACAGCACATCAACTTCGCTAAAACCGAACGTGAAGCATTAGAGTTTCTGAGATCCCATAGGGCAACGCATCTCATGTTAACCGTTAAGGAAGCTGCTACTGCCCCTTTTCTGCGTGGAGAGCCAAACCGCGCATTTGTCCCTATCTATCCCGAAGACAATTTTGGGAAAGCACTCGTTAAGGTGTGGGAGATCCGTTACCCACCCGACATCAGATCAAATCCAAAGTATCTCGCGACGAAGTTTTCCAAGGAATAAACAGGTATTCTTGTAGATCTATACACGTGGCAAAAGATTCAGCAAATTATGCTGTAAATTGGTGCAATCTTTCCCCGATTATTGCATTTTATGCAACCTTCTTTCGCTTTACCCGCGTTATTATATTCTGAAGCCTTTATTGTATTATAAATCGTATAAGCATGTCTGACATTCACACTTCAGAAGGATAGGAAAGGTAATGTTTCATAGAACTAAGGTAGATAAACCCTATGATGAGAGGGGCATTTCTATTTCGGAAGATCAGTCCAATGAGAGACTCACACATTCAAATTTAAAGCCTCCTCTTGAGAAAAAGGGTGATCGTATCGCTATTCTGGCAGAAAATACGTTGCAAGGAAATTATGAGAGTATCCTTGGAAGAAGTCCACAGATTCTCGAAGTTCTCAAACAAATTGATAAGGTGGCAAATACAATAGCAAGGGTACTTATTTGGGGTGAAACAGGAACCGGTAAAGAGTTGATAGCGCGTGCCTTACACCAAAACAGCGATCGGTCGGGGAACAAAATGGTTTCTGTCAACTGTGCCGCAATGCAGTCTTTAGTTTGTCGTGCTGGCACGGGTACCTTACTCTCTCACTGGCGATATCCCCTAACCTCGCCTCTTCTCCTGTTACTCGCAAAACTTGAAAAAAATCCTATCCTTTTCCCCTTTTTCTTTTTTATTGACAGAAATTTGCTTTTTTGCTATATTTTAGACAACGGTTTCGTCAGAAATCGTCCTATTTGTGAAAATTTGTCTTTGCAAGACGAAAATGAATTTGCGACAGACGACTTAACTTGCGGAAGATCAATCAATAAAGGAGTGACAAAATGACAAGAACCCACCTTGTGATGGTGTTCATCGCGCTTTTTTCAGTCATGCTGATTAGCCATGCAAGCGCACAGGTAATTTTCTATGCTGATTTTGAAGTGAGCGGCTCTAAATCAATCCCGGATGTCAGCGTCAACGATCCGGCAAATTGGGTGCCAGAAAACGCTGGAACCGTTTGGGTAGCATCCGATGAGTTCCCGGATGGCAGCGGTGCCTTGCATCAATCTGCCGAAGGATGTGGCATCTCCGGGAATACACCTATACCGGGTGTTGATGAATTCTCTGACGGTATCATCCAAGCCGTTTTTTCATGGCAAGATGACGACGGTGTCGGTTTCCAATTTCGCCGTGTCGGCGACGACAGTGGCTATCTCGTCGCATTCGGCTATAACGAAACACCCCAAATTATCATCGGTAGCCTCGCTGACGGGTGCTGTGGAAACGGCGAATGTCTCGACCAGTGCAGCTGCGAAAACGGTGGAAATGAACTCGTCGGTGTCGACCACGGCTTAGGTGCGGACCTCTCCCAGGACAACAGCGTTGCCTATTTGGCACGCGTTGAAGTCACTGGCAGTCTTATCCAGGTCTGGTATATGGAACTTGACGACGCCCCCGGTCTCTTTGTGGCTTCCAGTGAACTCGGCGATCCAGTCGCTGAATACGATGGTGCGGATGATTTAGGACCCGGTATCGCCGGTATCTGGCACGAAAGTTGGGGCAACGGAAGAATGAGTAGCGTCCTTGTTACCGGTCCAGGCGGCACCACGGATGTTGATCCACATGCTAAACTCTCTACGACGTGGGGCGACGTTAAAAGCAGTTATTAGTCTCCTTCCTTAATATAGACTAATACTATAAAGTCAACCGCGGTGCAGGACAAGATTACCTTACGGCAGTCTCCCTGCGCGACTCATCTTTGTCGGGTGAGGTCAATGCCTCACCCAACACCACTTTAATTTTATGACGAGGCACCTTCGGGGATGCGGGTATCTAAGCAACACCCTATTGCCTTGTCACAATACTGTTGCTCGCCAATAAACGGCAACACAACCCTTTATGACAACGGAGGAGATATTCATGAAAACCCGTTTTTTTCTTTTGATTCTCGTTTTAAGTCTATTTGTTTCATTTCACGCCAGCGGTCAAGTTGTGTTTTATGCCGATTTTGAGGACGGCTCTAAGGACGCAAAGCCCGATGCGGGTGTGAACGACATCAAAAAATATAAAGCCGAGAACGCTGGGACGATCTGGGCTGCGGATGATTTTGAAGGCGGCAAACTCGGTGGAAAAAAATCCATGAAGCAAACCGCTGAAGGATGCGGCATCTCCGGGAACACACCACTGCCTGGCGTGACAAACTTTACCGACGGTATCATTCAAATGGTTTTCTCGTTTGGTGATGATGATAGTGTCGGACTTCAGTTCCGCCGCAAAGGGGACGATAAAGGCTACCTGGCTGTCTTTGGCTATAATGAAACCGCATCCGTCCTTTTCATGAGCCTGGAAGACGGGTGCTGTCCTTCTGGACAATGTCTCGACCAGTGCGGTTGTGAGAATGGTGGAAAAGAGATAGCCAGTGAACCACACGGCTTAGGGGGCGGACTCGACCAGACGAATGCTGTCGCGTATCTCGGGCGCGTTGAAGTCAAAGGCAACAACGTTAAAATCTGGTACATGAAACTTGATGAAGTCGACGATCTGTTCGCACCCTCCGAAGACCTCGGACCTCCCATTCTTGAATCCGACAAAGCGACTAACAAGAGTGCTGGCTCCGTCGGTATCTGGCACGAAAGTTGGGGAATGGGTAGAGTTGATAGTGTTCTCGTTACGAATGCCAACGGTTTTGATGTTGATGCCAAAGGCAAACTCACTACCAGCTGGGGTGCGGTTAAAGCCGCTTATTAATATCGTATAGAGCGAGGGGATGACTGCAATCAAATCCCCTCGCCTTTTTTCTTTTCGCAAACACATTCCAAGGTCCCTATACTTCGCATCCTTCCATTGAACCTTAGGAGTCCATCCATGAAAGTCACGAACGTTGAACGTGTACTTGTAGATGTCCCCTTCACCCCACGACAACAACAGATTACCACCCAGAGCGTGTCCACTGTTTACAACTGGTCACTCCTTGAACTGTGCAAGGTTACCACGGATACCGGACATGTCGGTTGGGGTGAGACCGTCGTCCATTATACCTATTCCAGAGTTAGCGATGATAGTGTTGAACGTGTGCTTGGACAGAGTCCTGCTGAACGCATGAACGACGATTCACTCGGCGCAGGTTTACAGATGGCGCTCTTCGATGTCGTCGGCAAAATTTTGGAAGTGCCCGTCTATCAACTCCTCGGCATGCAGGCTCGCGAGGCTGTTCCTATTTCGTGGTGGTGTATCGACTCGTCTCCTGAAAACTGGGCAGCGGAAGCCGCAGATGCCGTAGAAAACGGTTATACGAGTTTCAAAAACAAGCCGCGTCCGTGGTGGGATATCGCCGCACAGGTAGAGGCAGTCGCAGCAGGCGTTCCATCCGACTTCAAACTCGACCTCGATCCTAACGGTTCTTGGCGCGACGCAGAAACGGCTATCCCGATCCTGCAAAAACTCGCTTCACACCCAAACGTAGCGATGTTTGAGACCCCTATTCCGCAGAATGATGTTGATGGAAATAAACAGATCCGCCAAACCGTTGGATGTCAGGTCGCTATGCACTTCGGGTCTCCCCCCTATACCACCTGTGTGCGTGAGGACGTAAACACTGGATTTGTCATCGGTGGGGGTAAATCGCAGGTCATGCGTGAGGGGCAACTCAGTGCGGCAGCGGATATGCCGTTTTGGCTCCAGATTGTCGGAAACGGCTTGACAACGACATGGGCAGGCCATCTCGGCAGTGTGCTCACACATGCGACATGGCCCGCAATCACCTGTATTAATCTCTATAGCGACCATCTGCTCACACAACCGATACAGGTCTCGGAGGGATGCCACAAGGTCCCTGATGCCCCTGGGTTGGGCGTTGAAGTCGATGAAGACGCAGTCGAACGCTTCCGCGTGCCTGATGATCAGTTAGACGCTGAGGGTTACACGATTCATCCTGTTCCGCGCATCATCAAAACCGCTGTTTATCCTGATGGCAGTTGCATCCACATGTCCGGTGATGGTTTGAGCTATTTCAATGCCGGCAACGGTGAGGCACAAGTAGAAGGTGCGCGTCTGGAGTTAACCTTTGACGACGGCACTGACGCATGGACAGACCTCTTCGAGAAAGCACGTGAGACCCCTGTGCATGGACGTTGGTAAATTGACTGTTCTCCCTCAACAACGTGCCCTGACATGGCGCGTCATCACCATCTTTGCCATTAGCGCACCGATCAACTGCTATTTCCTCATCCAGATGGAACTCGTGCGCTATACCTTCCCGACGTGGGTGGTTCCGCTGTCCAATGTCATTTTCATCCTCACCGCAGTGATGCTGATGAACAGTGTCATCCGTCTCCTAAGAAGCAACTTGGCACTTGGACAAGGCGAATTGCTGTTTTTATATGTGACACTCAGTTTCTCGACATCCTTGGCTGGCTGCGATGTCTTTCAAGCGATCCTCTCTGTCCTCGGACATAGTTTCTGGTTTGCAACCGAAGAAAACGAGTGGCGCACCCTGTTTTGGCACCATCTCCCAGAATGGCTCACCGTTTCGGATAGAGACGCGCTCCGTGGCTATTACCTTGGGGAATCCAGTCTATATCATCCGCTTCACTTGCGGGTGTGGTTCCCGGTAGTGATAGCATGGTTATTACTGTTTTCGGTCATAGCGTTCATCTTTCTCTGCCTCAATACGATCCTCCGTCGGCAGTGGGCGCAGCGTGAACGTCTCACTTTCCCGATTATTCAACTCCCGCTTGCGATGACCAACCCCACGTCCAGTTTCTTCCGAAACAAGCGGATGTGGATCGGCTTTGCAATCGCTGCCGGCATCAGTCTTTTTAACGGATTGAGCCATCTCTATCCCGTGATTCCGCATATTCCAGTGACACGCCGTTTTTTCTCGTTTCAGGAGGCACCCTTGAGCCTCTACGGCACCATCATCACCGCCTTTTACCCGTTTGCCATCGGCATTATGTTCCTCATGCCGTTGGATGTTCTCTTTTCGACGAGTCTCTTCTATTTTCTCTATCGGAACGAAGTCGCTTTGGCAAAAGCGGTTGGCTGGAGTAGCATCCCACGCTTTCCGTATCTTAACGAGCAGACGATCGGGGCTTTTATAGGACTCTGTTTCTTTTTTGGGTGGACAGGGAAACGGCATTTCGGAACCGTTTTGAGAAGCGCGCTGCCGTCACGCGGGCGAGAACCGCCGATCGAGCAGCACGAGGAACCGATGTCGTATCGGGTGGCTGTCTGGGGGTTTGTGCTTGGCGTTTTGTTGTTTGCGTTCCTCCTCTACAAGGCAGGCATGGCGGTCTGGCTCGCGCTCACTTTCGCTGTTCTGTTCCTCATAACACCCTTGGTCACAACACGTATCCGTGCCGAGTCTGGCATTTTTGTCCACGCCTACCACTGGCAGGCACCCCGATACATCTTGAACACCCTTTTGGGGACGCACCGTCTCGGTGCGCGGAACTTAACGGCACTCTCCGTCTGCTTTTTCAATCGAGATTACCGTCCGCAGCAGATGCCGCATCAGTTGGAGGCTTTTAAAATCGCGGAACTCGCCAATATTAACCAACGCCGGATGCTCTTGACGGTTATCATCGCGACTGTTTTCGGTGTGATTGTCGCTTTATGGGTGCAGCTACATTTCTATTACAAATTCGGTGCGGATTCCGGATACTTTGGACCTTGGGCACTCGGTTACGGAAGAGAATACTTCGGACGGTTAACAAACTGGATTACGTATCCCCTCGACACAGACTGGCTCGGCGTGATATTCATGGGCATCGGGTTTTCTGTGATGATGGTGCTGACGTATCTTCGGGTCAAATTCTTTTGGCTGCCGCTGCATCCGCTCGGTTATGTGATGGCGAGCAACCAAGAGATGTCCGACCTCTGGATTCCGTTGTTGATCGCTTTGACATTGAAATGGCTTATCCTCCGACACGGGGGTATCCAGAGTTATCGGCGTGCCATCCCGTTCTTTCTGGGGTTAGTTCTCGGCGATTATCTCATGGGAAGCACGTGGAGCCTCCTGAACATCCTTCTGAATACCACGATGTATCAGTTCTATCCATAGGTTATCACAGATCAAAAATAACCTGAGCGAACCAACTGCCATCACACTTTCGCACGACCTGCAACTGATGGTATGTAACGCTCTTAATTTCTGTATAAACCTCGTGTTTATCGAAGTTTGCACGTTCACCGTAAACCGTCGCTGATACTTCCGTTTCACTACAGTTTTTGATGTCGGCACGTTTAAAGAAAGTCTCCTTTGTTTCGTGCTGGAAGATGAGTTCATCGAGCCATCTCACAAAAAGGTCTTCCACAGATTCAGCCGTGAGGTGAATCTCCACTGCGTCTGTCTCATCGACCGTATCCACGACGGCTATTGTTTCAAAGAGTCCCTGTGCCGCATTTCTCAGAAGATCCGATAGACTTTTCCCTCTAACCAACAGTCCCATATCCGCAGTATGTTCAAGGTATTCATAGGGTTTCATGCAATTCTCCATCGCTACGATTTTTCTCATCTAACAACATCATACCCTTAAAATCCGGCCCTGTCAATTCTCATCCTTCCTGAATCCCCATCCAAAACACAAATCCGTTGACACAAAAGGATTTTTAGGGTATAATTATAAAAATTCAGGCGTGACTTGACCTGCCTGCCTCGGTTTCGGAATAGCACCTGCTATGCCGTTTGCCTTGTAAAACTGAACCCACGCGCACCGCAAACAGTATTTAACAGCAGATTTTGATTCGCAAGCTGCGCTAAAAAAATGAGGGATGACAATGTCAGCAGCAAATTTGAAACAACGGATCCATAACGGAGAACTCGTCTATGGCGCTAACGTCTCTATGGCAATATCTGCCGATGCACTCGTCGCCAAAGTCGAAGAGGGCGGCTACGATTTTGTCGCCGTGGATAGCCAACACTCTGCATACAACGAGGATCGGCTCGTCGCCTTCTGTAACATGGCGAATCAACTCGGAATTCCCGCCAACTTTCGGATTAAGCACACCCGAAACACGTATCTCATCGGTAACTACCTTGATTTAGGTCCCTCAGGCATTGAGGTGCCACAGGTCGAATTAGACGAAACCGTAAACGAAGCCGTCGCTGCTTTCTACTATCCGCAGCAGGGACTTCGGAGTTGGGGTGGTGCCCCCCGAGTGAATTCTGAAGGCAAAGAACGGCTTGAATACGCCGACTGGTGGAACACCAATGGCATCCTCTGGATGCAGATTGAGTCCATAGAAGCCGTCACACACGCGCGATCTCTCGCGAAGCCGGGTGTTGACTGTCTCTCCTTTGGTCCTGCGGATCTGACGTTCAGCATTGAGAGCCACCCGAATCATGCACTCCAGACCGTGGATGCTTGTGTGGAATACGTCGCGAAGGCTTTAGAGGGAACGACAACCGCTGTTTGCTTTAGGAACGGCAGTCCCAGCACGCGCCAGAAGTATGCCGACCTGGGCGTTACCGTCTTTTTGGAATAGTAATGCTGAATTACGGATTGGTAAGCACAGCAGTAGCGGAAGACAGGGAGCGGCTACGTGAAGGGGTCCGACTGTTAGCGGAGGTTGCACATAAGCACGGTATACCCATAACATGGGCAGTCGATACCAAATCTGCGCCAGGCATCGCGAGGTTGCTCACAACGTTCCACACAGAGCACGGCGACGCTCCCTTGTTGATGCTCGATATCAGACCGATCTGGGAAACGAACTGGGAGGCTGCAAGAAACGCCAATCCGGGTGCCAGCACGGAAGCCATGGCATCGCATCTCGTCACGATGCGAGAGAAGTTACCGGAATATATAATCAGGGAACGGGACAGACTCAAGCGAACGCTCCCTTGGGCGGAGATGAATATCGCAGGGGCAGTCTTCAAGAATGATACGTTCCTGCGAGCCCTTGAACAGACGGGCTTCCGAGGGCTTTGGGGCTACCATTGGAATCAGCAAGAGGTGGATGCGGCAGCCTCGAATGTTCCCGAAATTGAGGGGTCCGACCGCGGCGGTTTTGGGTGTTTTTACCCGCTTGAAGTCTCAGCGTCTCTTGATGCGATTGTCGCACGAGGGACCCCTGACCAATCGTTTGAAAAGATTGTCGGTATCCCTTACCATACCGCGGGTCACCTTGATGCAGACGCACATAATCTCCGCGCAGCACTCTTAAACGGAACGGCGCAACACCAGTATGATGTCTATGTCGAAAGCACGGCGTGGAATCAATGGCTGGGTTATGTAGAACATATCGACGCGCTTACCGTTGCACACCTCGGAGAAGAGGGGTTGGAACGCCTCGATGCATACTTCGCACACGTGGTGAGTCTTCAAGACACAAAGCCGCTGCTCCTTTCGCAAATGGTTGAAGATTACATCGAACAGTGTCAGAAAACCGAACCGACAGCGGTTGTCGGGGCAACTACGGAGATCCGAGAGGAAACGACTGACCCGAAGTCTACGTTAAAGATATTTTACTACGACGCGGCATGTGAATTGACCTTTGTTGAAGGTGATATGGTGCCCGTTGAAATTAAAAATTATGCTGCCGAACGGGTATTGCAGTCCGAGGCGAATAAACCTGTCCTAACGGGCTTTTTACCGACGCGACACCGGACACAACTACACATCGCCATTGTGGTAGAGGCGACGCGGGCGATGCCTTATGGGATAGTCGTCTGGGGCGACCACGAAGGTCTACAATTAACGGAGTCCAACGTCGATGCTGTCAGATGGATAGGGGAACATTCGCTTTTTATACGTCTCACATTGCAATCCGGAAAGAACGAATTTAGCGTTAAATTGACAATTTAATTTTAATTATTGCTCCTGGGCCGCTGCGTCCGTTGTCCTTGCGGACTTCGGTTAATTCGCAATTGGGGTTTGTGCATTTTGACGTTTCTTTTTTTCTTCAAAATATGAAACCAAAACCCAAGCCCGTAACAAAGTGAAAGGGTTTTTGCGAATCAACGCCGAATGCGCGTGTGGCATTCAGCGGGATGTTTCTTCAACTCGAACACAGGAAACGTTAAAGTCTTAAATCTCGTTACTTATCCGCAAGTTAAAAATTAAAAAAGGAAAATTAAAAAAATGGAAAAAGTATTAGGGCTCAAATGCCGTGAATGTGGGGAGAAGTATCCCAAGGAACCGCTCCACGTTTGCGAGTTCTGTTTCGGGCCCCTGGAAGTAGACTATAACTATGAAGAGATACAAAAATCTATTTCAAGGCGTTCAATAGAAAATGGTCCAGAAAGCATGTGGCGTTATGCAGATCTACTGCCGATAGATGATGAACCGACAGATGGCACTCATACCGGATTTACGCCGCTCGTCCGAGCGAAGAATCTTGGAGACGCGCTCGGCGTCAAAGAACTCTATATCAAAGATGACACCGTCTGCCATCCGACCTTTTCCTTCAAAGATCGGGTTGTAGCCGTCGCCTTGAGCAAAGCAAAAGAATTCGATTTTGAAACTGTTTCTTGTGCCTCTACTGGCAACCTCGCCAACGCAGTCGCCGCACACGCTGCCATTGCAAAACTGAATTGCTTCATTTTCATCCCCGCGGATCTCGAAGTTGGCAAGGTCGTTGCATCCCTTGTCTATGGTCCCACAGTCGTCAGTATCACTGGCACTTATGACGAGGTCAACCGACTCTGTAGTGAAATTGGCGGGGTCTATCCGTGGGCATTTGTTAATATCAACATCCGTCCTTTCTACGCTGAAGGCTCAAAAACCCTCTGTTTTGAATTGATCGAACAACTCGGTTGGAAGGCACCCGCGCATATCGTCGCACCTGCCGCTGGCGGGTCTCTCATCACAAAGATTGGCAAAGCTTTAAAAGAATTCCACATTTTAGGATTAATAGATACACCGAACACTAAAATCCATGTCGCCCAAGCCGAGGGATGTGGACCCATCGTCAATACATACAAAGAGAATGGCGATTTTGTAAAGCCTGTGAGACCCAATACAATCGCTAAATCGCTCGCGATTGGAAACCCCGCAGACGGCATCTATGCTGTGGATACCGTCCGAAACTCCGGCGGTGTCGGCGAACACGCCACCGATATCGAGATCGTGGAGGCCATAAAACTCCTCGCTTCCACAGAGGGTATTTTCACGGAAACCGCTGGGGGTGTCACACTCGCCGCCGCGAAAAAATTGATAGAGAGCGGACACATCAGACCTGATGAGCCAACGGTTCTCGCTATCACAGGCAACGGACTCAAAACCGTTGAAGCCCTTGAGAACAAAACGGATACAACCCATATCATTACCCCGCAACTCAACGCTTTTCAGAAATTGATGACGGAAATTGGATAGATCTGGGGAAAGTTTCAAAGCCTATAAAGTGTTCTAAAGTCCGTTGCCAATGGGGGTTGACATCCCCGTTAGGGCTAAATAAAAGAATGGAAACACTGCAGGGGATACTTGAACGCATCGTCTATGAAAGCCCTGACACCGGCTATACAGTCGGAAGACTTTCGGCGCGCGACCATGCCGAACTCATCACGGTCGTCGGCAATTTGGCATCTATCAATCCTGGTGAGAGTCTCCTCCTCCAGGGACAGTGGGTAGATAACCCCAGATACGGCAGACAATTCCAAATCGAGAAGTATGAAACCATCCTCCCCGCAAACGTCGTCGGCTTAAG
Source organism: Candidatus Poribacteria bacterium (assembly GCA_009839745.1). Taxonomy (NCBI): domain Bacteria; phylum Candidatus Poribacteria; species Candidatus Poribacteria bacterium. Next base: position 50,243 of record VXPE01000112.1, on the reverse strand, counting down.
AAAATATCTCGGTTCAGGTCTCATCAAAGGTATCGGTCCGAAGATGGCAGGACTCATCGTCCGTAAGTTCGGTATGGATACGATGGATGTCATTGAGAACGAACCTGAAAAATTGGCACGCGTTCCCGGTATCGGGCGGAAGCGCGTAAAAATCATCAAGGAAGCGTGGGAAGCGCAACGCGAAATAAAAAATGTGATGATCTTCCTACAATCGCACGATGTTAGCACAGCGCACGCCGCTAAAATTTATAAAACATACGAAAACGACGCAATCCCGATCGTCACTGAAGACCCATATCGCCTCGCTGATGACATTTACGGTATCGGGTTTGTAACGGCAGACACGATCGCACAGAAGCTCGGCATTGATAAGGATGCTCCGCAGCGGGTGCAAGCGGGGATCAAATATGTTCTCAGCCAGAAGGCGGATGATGGACACGTCTTCCAACGGCGTGCCGAACTTATTGAAGCCTGCCAAACCATGCTTGAGCAGGAGCTGGAAGCGATTGAGCAAGGGATCTCCGCCCTCGTCGAAAAAGAGGAAATTATTAATCCCGGTTTTACAGATGTAGTGGTTTCCGACGAACAGGATAGTATAGACGAGACACAAGAAGACTATGAGGTTTCCGAAACGGATCAGGAACCCCTTTCAACCGATACCCATTCCGCCATCTATCTCGCCCCCTTTTACTATGCCGAACTCGGTGTCGCAAACCAGTTTTTGAGGCTCTTAGCGAGTCAAGAACAGAGCACCGTTCTACTGTCCCCTAACACGACACTGTTCCTCACGCAATTAGAGGACGAAATGGATCTCCGTTTCGCGCCGCAACAACGCAAGGCGATCTATACCGCCATGACGACCCGCACCATGATCCTGACCGGGGGACCCGGTACTGGTAAAACCACGACTGTTCTCGGTATGATTCGCCTGTTTGAAGCGGAGGGGAGACGCATCACCCTGACAGCACCCACCGGGCGCGCAGCAAAACGCCTCAGTGAAACAACCGGCAGCGAAGCTAAAACCATTCATCGGCTCCTTGAATTCTCTCCGCGAAACAACGGATTTAAACGAAATCGACAAAATCCATTGGACACAGATGTCGTCATTGTTGACGAGACCTCTATGGTCGACCTCGTCCTGATGAACCGTTTGATGCAGGCAATTCGTCCAGGCACCACCGTCATCCTCATCGGGGACATCGATCAACTTCCCTCCGTCGGCGCAGGCAATGTCCTCAGAGAACTCATTGAGTCCCAAAGGATACCCGTCATCCAACTCACCGAGATATTTCGTCAGGCACAGGAGAGCATGATTGTCACCAATGCCCATCGTATCAATAAGGGCGATTTTCCAGAACTCACTGGCGATACAGACCGGAACTTTTTCTTCATGGAGGAGGAGGATCCCGAAGCGATTACCGAATTGGTATGTTCCCTCATTTCTGATCGGCTGCCGCAACACTATGATTACCATCCGATAGACGACATCCAACTCCTATGCCCGATGCGGCGCGGGATGCTTGGCACTGAAAGCTTCAACAAACGCCTTCAGGAAGTATTGAACCCGGAGTATACGACCCCGGCCTCCCATCCGTTAGAAAAAGCGAGGTTCGGCTTTCAGACGGACAGCCATCCATCCCGTAGGCGCGAAGGCACCGCGCCCGTATCTCGAACCGCAGGCGGCTTCCGCATCGGGGATAAGGTGATGCAAGTCCGCAACAACTATGACTATGAGGTGTTCAACGGCGATATCGGCAGGGTCGTCGCGATTGAGCATCTCGACAAAAAGGTGTACCTCCAATTTCCTGATAAACAGGTCGCTTACGATACCGCAGACCTCGGCGAACTCGTCTTAGCGTATGCCACGACTGTCCATAAAGCGCAGGGGAGTGAGTATCCCGCTGTTGTTATCCCCTTACACACGCAGCACTATCTCATGTTACAGCGGAATCTGCTCTACACCGGTATCACCCGTGCAAAGGAGTGTGTCGTCATAGTCGGCACCAAGCGGGCACTCGGCATCTGTATCCGCAACAATCAAGTCATGCAACGCAACAGCTACCTCGCCGAACGCCTTCAAGAACGAGGAGATGGACATTATTAGGCAGATACCGCCATCTTTTGTAGCATAAACTGTTAGTTTGGGCAAAATAGTCAGAAACTAAGGAGCCGCGATATGAAACGATTAATGCTATCTCTCATTGGTGTCTTGTTACTTTCCATACAAACTCTCACGCATGCCGAGGTTACGTTACCACGTGTCATCGGCAGTAACATGGTGCTACAACGCGATATGGAAGTTCCTATCTGGGGCTGGGCAGCCCCGGACGAGGAAATCACGGTAACCCTCAGTGACGAAGACGAGGGTGCCGATCCGCTTTTCTCGACGACTGTGGTGGTCTCCGACGCGGAAGGCAACTGGCGAACCGAACTCCCAGCAATGGATGCCGGGGGGCCCTATACCCTTCGTGTATACGGGCTGGGTAACCCAGCCCCTACAATTGAGCTGACGAACGTCCTTTTCGGAGAAGTTTGGGTCTGCTCCGGACAGTCGAATATGGAATGGTCTGTGCGTGCCTCAAGAGATGCCGATGCGGAAATCGCTGCGGCGGACTATCCAAAGATCCGACTGTTTGACATTCCGCATAGACCCTCAGGACTACTTCAGCGAGATGTAGAGGTTTCCGACTGGTATGAAACCACCCCACAAACAATCGAGAATTTCTCCGCTGTCGCTTACTATTTCGGCAGAAAACTTTACAAGAACCTCAATGTCCCGATTGGATTAATCAGTACCAATTGGGGCGGCACCCGCATTGAGCCGTGGACACCGCCTGTCGGTTTCACAACCGTCCCTGCCCTTGAATCCATATCCAAAGAGATTCAGGAAGCGGATACGAACTATCGCGAGCAACTTCCACAAAAGATGAAGGAGATTGAGGCGTGGATCGCAGAAACGCGGAAGGCGTTAGAAACCGACGCTCGCCTTACACAGATACCCGAAAATAGACATGCGTTGAGACATCACGCCAGACCTACCGGACTCTATAATGGCATGGTGCATCCGATTGTCCCTTACGCGCTCCGTGGCGCAATCTGGTACCAAGGTGAGTCGAACCTTCAGGACGGAATGCTCTACCATGAAAAGATGAAAGCGCTCATCAATGGGTGACGTGAGGTGTGGGGACAGGGAGATTTCCCCTTCTATTTCGTGCAACTTGCCCCGTTTAATTACGGTTGGGGAGCCGGCCCATTTCTGCTACCCGCAATTTGGGAGGCACAAGCCGCAACGTTATCCGTCCCACATACCGGTATGGCTGTAACAACGGATGTCGGCAACCTCAAGGACATCCATCCGCAAAACAAGCAAGAGGTCGGCAGACGGCTTGCGTTATGGGCACTTGCGAAGACCTACGGCAGAGCGCATGTAACCTATTCCGGCCCGATTTACAAGTCGATGGCAGTGGAAGGAGACACGATCCGACTGCGTTTTGACTTCGTTGGGAGTGGCTTGATCGCGAAAGACGAACAACCCCTGACATGGTTTGAAATCGCAGGCGAGGATAAGCAATTCGTTGAGGCGAAAGCAACAGTTGATGGGAACACGATTGTCGTCTCCAGCAGTGCCGTTGAAAATCCGGTCGCAGTTCGGTTCGGTTGGCATCAGAGTGCGGAACCGAATCTCGTCAACAAAGAGGGGTTACCCGCATCACCGTTTCGCACACATCCTTGGTAAGGAAGAGCAATCAGCCATCAGTGATCAGCAAGAGAGTATAATGTCATCAGAAAACCTGTTAACTGACTGCCGACTGCCATAAAAAACGGAGGCTCATAGTTAAAAATATGAAAATTACCGCGATCAAAACCTTTATGGCACGCTTCGGCAATCGACCTCGCGGGCTCATCAAAGTCGAAACAGATGAAGGACTTTACGGATGGGGTGAAGCCTACTCCACGGGTCCCGACCTCTCTGTTGAGCCGATCGCTGACTACATCTTTGAGATGATTCAAGGTGACGACCCGAGGCGCATTGAATATATAATGATGAAACTGCATCAGCAGTTCCGGTTCCCACCCGGTGGTGCTGGACTTGCTGTTATTTCTGCTGTCGATCACGCCCTCTGGGACATCAGTGGAAAAGCAGCGGGTTTGCCGGTATACATGCTCCTCGGTGGACACGCTCGGGACCACATCCGCGTCTATCGTGGTATCGGCGGTAGGGATGGTATTGAAGCCGCAGATCAAGCACACAAACTCCATGAAGAGTGGGGGTTTACGGCTTTCAAGACGAGTCCTTACCAGCTTGATCCCGATGCAGATCGTTGGGGACGCGTTTGTGAGGCAGCCGCTACCTATTTTGAGCAAATTCGGGATAACACACCCACGGATTGGGAATTCGCCTTCGACCCACACGCCAAAATCTTTGAACCCATACGCGCGCTCCAACTCGCAAACGCCCTCGCGCCCTACGATCCCTATTTCTATGAGGAACCCCTCCGACCCGAGCATATACCCGCATGGGCACGCCTACGCGCCCAGATGCAAGTGCCACTCGCAACGGGGGAATCCCTCTATACGCGCTTTGAGTTTCTGGATGTTATTGCAGCGCAAGGGGCTGACATAATTCAGCCGGATGTATGTGTCTGTGGTGGGTTACTGGAGATGCGGAAGATTGCTGCGATTGCCGAAGCACACTACGTCAGTGTCGCACCGCATAACCCGATGGGACCGCTCGCAACGGCAGTGAATGTTCACTTCGCCGCCGCAACCGCGAATTTCAAAATCCTTGAGTATCTGCTGCCTACCGAGACGGAATGGAACGCGTGGGTAGACGAACCTTATCTGCCAAAAGACGGGTATTTGGAATTGCGAGATCGTCCCGGCTTGGGTGTAGAGGTCAACGAATCCGCAATCGCCGACAACGAATACATCCATTGGCAACGCACCTGTCCCATCCGACCCGATGGGTCGACAGGTTATATTTAATACCCGTCAGCCCTCAGTAGAAAGTTCGCAAGTTGAGAAGTTGAGAAGTTTGCAAGTTTTGATCGACTTTCCAACTTCCCAACTTTAGCACACTTTAGAACGTCCCAAGACTTTTACGTCTTCTTGCTGACTATTGATTGCTGGCTCCTATATACGCCTGTAAATGCTTCAACGCGCGCCCATTGTCCATCACTGACTGGGCGCGAGCAAGCGCATCTTTAGGTTCTGGGCAAATTCCTAACAGGTAATCTACCATCGCTGTGTTTAGGAGAATTCTGTCGTAGATATGTCCTTTCTCACCGGAGAGTGCCGCCACACCGGCTTCCGCAAATGCCGCCGCGCTGACAACCTCTGGACGTGGACTTCTCGTATAGTCAAATCCATAAATCCCCGGATCGATATCCAACGCGAAATCTTCACGGACATCGTTTACACGACGGAAACCTTGGGAATAGTTGACTGCCATCCTTGCGTTTTCATTTCCTGCAGGAGCGGGCGTAGAAGGCTTTCCGAGTCGGAGCGCATAGTGGCTTGTCCCTTCCTCTCCCTTCACAGCAACCGCCGCATCGAATCCGCGCTCCCACGCCAACTGGAGAAGGGGTTTCTCATATCCGATATGATAGTAGCCGAGCACCATGTAGTTTGCCTCTCGTGCCGAAAAAAACTGTTGCGCCTTCTCAGTCGCAGCCCAAGGTGGGCGTTTCTTGATGTGCACCCGCAGTTCGCGCAAGTTATAGGCGGCAGGGCAATACTCACGCTGGCTGATGTATCCGAAACCCACCGATGCGTCTGTAATCAGTGAAGCCGTCTGGGCAAGCGATAGGCGCGTGTTGGCCCCGAGTGCCTTCAGGAGGGTTTCCTCTGTTACACCGTTTTTTGGGGGCATTGCATCCACACTGTGGAGGAGTGATGCTTCGCCGAGTGCGGCACGTACTGCCGCGACGAACACGGTCGGACGAAAATAACGCCTTGCACCGTCATAGGGTTGCCCAAAATGCGTTAATTCGGCAATGTCAATCGGTTCGACCGCTTCGGGTCCGAAGAACGCGTCAAGATAACCGCGCACTTCCTGATAAGTCTCGCGGTTCATTCTTTGTCCGATCAGCGCAGCACCTTTGAAAGCGGGTTTCACGTCGTTGCTAAGGATGGCTTTACACATCTCTCGGGTTTCGGTATACCCTAAATGTTTTGCCCGTAGAATCTTTTCTAACGCGTTTACGACGATTGTCTCTGTCGGATTCGCTGGGACGTAGCCGCGCGCAGGGTTCATGAGGTATTGAATTTCTGGGGGCAGTTGCGCTGTAAGGGCTGAACGGTATTTACGGAACGCCGCTTGCTCTGCTGGACTCCACTGTGTTGCCTTGGGGAAATAGGCACGGAGCGTCATTGCCGCAAAGAACGCGCCCATCTGCGCCTCTGAAGCTGCGTCTGACGCTGGGAGTTCACCCCTTAAGGATTTCAGAAGTGTTTCAAGAAGTGGCTCCGGCTGCGGAAAATCCGAAGCGTTTATACCTAAAGGACGCGTCTGGTGGGGTCCCGTGCAAACTCGTGCTTGTGCTTCAAGCAGAACCGCATTCGGCCCCGGGTATACCGGTGTATATGCGTGAGAATCAAAATCCGCCATTTGACAATATCCTCCGAGCGTGGCACCCATTCTATTTGATGGTGCAAGATGTTAGGTGAGAGTTCTGGTTCTATTATACTGCATTTTTAGGTTTAAAACAAATGTCATGCGTCTCAACGTACTGACTGCCAATCGCTGATGATTGGCAGCTGAGGTCTGAACGGTTCTGGAAGGCGCTGCAAAAGACTTGACGAGACCCAGAAAGGAAAGTATAATGTAATGTAGGCAGACTTAAGGTGTCTTTTGAGTTAACCAGAGACCACCGCGTAATGAAATGGAGCGGTGCCCAGAAGCAATAAATTAAAATATGTTATTGACAATATCAACTACATATTCTCCTGCGACAGACCTCGGCTATCTGTTGCATAAACACCCAGCGCGAATTCAATCCTTTACACTTCCCTTTGGTCAAGCACATGTCTTTTATCCAGAGGCACAGACCGAAAAATGCACGGCAGCACTGCTGCTCGACGTTGATTCGGTGGGACTTATCCGCCGCTCCCGCGGGCAATTTGCGGAAAGTTTCGCGCTATCGCAATACGTCAACGATCGTCCGTATGTTGCTTCCTCATTTTTAAGTGTAGCGATATCGAGGGTGTTTGGCAGCGCGTTGTCAGGTAAATGCAAAGAACGTCCAGAACTCGTAAAGACTGAGATTCCGCTAAGCGCGAAGTTATCCATTCTGCCGTGTCGCGGTGGAGAGAAATTGTTGCGACGGCTTTTCGAGCCGCTCGGTTATACAATCGAGGCACAACGGCACACGCTAAATACACAGTTTCCGGAGTGGGGCGACAGTCGTTATTTTACGGTAACACTCGAAAAGACCTGTTCCTTAAGCGAACTCCTCACGCACCTTTACGTTTTGACGCCTGTACTTGACGACGAAAAGCACTACTGGGTTGGCGATGCAGAGGTCAAAAAACTCTTAAAGCATGGGGATAACTGGCTCACCGCGCATCCAGAACAGGAATCTATCGTCCTTCGCTACCTGAAACATCAACGAAAACTCACGCAGGAGGCACTCGCCCAATTGCGTGAAGAAGATGCGCAAGAGACTGACGAATTCGGTCAAGCACAGGAAGAGCAGGTTGAAGAACGTATCGGTCTGAACGAAGTCCGCTTGGCTATGGTCACTGAAGTCCTCAAACAGTGTGGTGCAAGGCGCGTGCTCGATCTGGGGTGCGGTGAAGGAAAACTTCTCCGTAAGTTGTTGACTGAAGAACAGTTTGAAGAGATTGTCGGAATGGACGTTTCACATCGCATACTAAAAATCGCACAGGAACGGCTCCATTACGATCGGTTACCCGATAAACAGAAAAAACGACTCCGCCTATTTCAAGGATCGCTCGGATATCGAGATAAACGTCTATCTGGATACGATGCAGCTGCGGTTATAGAGGTAATCGAACACTTAGATGCACCGCGACTTGCGGCTTTTGAGCGAGTGATTTTTGAATTTACGTGTCCTCGAACCGTTGTGTTGACGACGCCCAATATAGAATACAACGTGAAGTTTGAGAACCTCGAGGCTGGATCCTTTCGGCATAAGGACCACCGTTTCGAGTGGACACGAAACGAGTTTCAATCCTGGGCATCAGATGTTGCTAAACGCTGCGGTTATGCCGTTGAATTTTACCCAATTGGACCAGAGGCTGAAGGCGTTGGTCCACCAACACAAATGGCAGTCTTTACTCGAAACCGCAAGCCTGTTATCAAATGAAAGATGACTCTACGGAAAGGCGTGTCTCTTACCAAGCCGACCTGACCGAACCGCAAGGGATACTTATAGTTATCAGTTATCAGTAAAGAGGTTTCGTTAAACCCTAAAGGAGTAGCCTGCAACAATACGCAGAAATACCCAAGCAAAAACACGCAGGCGGGTCTACGGAGAAGCAGATGAAAGTTCAAACCGACCTGACCGAACCGCAAGGAAAAATTAAAATTCCTGAACCCTCACTTGTAATCCTTATTGGACCTTCCGGGTCAGGCAAGTCCACCTTTGCTCGTAAGCACTTCAAGCCGACCGAGATTCTTTCATCGGATTTCTGTCGAGGGCTTGTTTCGGACGACGAAACCGACCAGACGGCAACAAACGATGCATTCGAAGTGCTGCGTTTCATCGCCGCGAAACGGCTCGCTGCTGGTAAATTGACGGTCATTGATGCAACGAACGTCCAAGTTGAAGCACGCAAACCTTTGCTTGCGCTGGCACGCGAATACCATTACTTAACTGTTGCGATTGTGTTTAACATGCCCCCAAAACTCTGTCAAGAGAGAAATGAGGGACGTCCCGATCGCAATTTAAAACCGCATGTCATCCGTCAGCAGAACCAGCAACTGCGTCGCTCACTGCGATATCTCAAACGTGAAGGTTTTCGGAATTTCGTCTATGTGATGTCCACACCTGAAGCTATTGAAGCCATCCGTATAGAACGGCAGCCCTTGTGGACCAACCGCACAAATGAGCATGGACCGTTTGACATTATAGGTGATATTCACGGCTGTTTTGATGAACTTGTTCAATTACTCAAGGAACTTGGTTATGAAATCTCAACGCAGTCAGATGGTGAAACTATTGTTGAGCCACCACAAGGCAGGAAAGCGATTTTCGTTGGGGATTTTGTTGACCGAGGTCCGAAGGTTGCTGAGGTATTACGCTTGGTCATGGGAATGCAAAAGACTGGCGCGGCTATCTGTGTCCCCGGAAATCATGACGTAAAACTGGTGCGTGCACTACGTGGCAAAAATGTGAACCCAACACACGGATTGGCGGAGTCGCTCTCTCAGTTGAAAAAAACATCAACCGCATTTAAGACGCAAGTCGCGGAATTCTTGGATGGTTTGGTAAGCCACTGTGTACTTGACAACGGAAGATTGGTCGTCGCCCATGCTGGAATGAAGGCGGAATTACAAGGCAGAGCCTCAGGGCGCGTGCGTGAATTCGCACTCTATGGGGAAACGACTGGAGAAACCGATACGTTCGGCTTGCCGATTCGGAGCAATTGGGCTGACGAGTATCGCGGCGATGCGATGGTTGTCTATGGACACACGCCAGTCGCCGAGTCACAGTGGGTAAATCGAACAATTAACATTGATACCGGATGTGTTTTTGGCGGTAAACTGACTGCGTTGCGATACCCTGAAAAAGAGCTCGTGTCTGTTCCCGCACACCGAACATATTACGAACCGACGAAACCGCTACAGACGCACCCCGCTGAAGCGCTTGAAAAGAATTCCGTTGAAGCTCTCCAGAAGAGAGTTCCCATATCTATAGCCGGTGATATCCTAAACATCGATGATGTCCTCGGAAGGCGCGTTATTGACACACGGTTACATCACACTGTAACAATCCGTGAAGAGAATGCCATAACCGCACTTGAGGTGATGAGTCGTTTCGCTATAGACCCAAAATGGCTTATATACCTTCCAGCGACGATGTCCCCAACTGAGACGACAAACAGACCCGGTTTGCTTGAACATCCAACGGAGGCGTTCACTTATTATCGCAGACAGGGCGTATCCAACGTCATCTGGGAAGAAAAACACATGGGATCACGCGCTGTTGTTGTCGTTTGCCGGGATCCAGAGACCGCCAAAAAACGGTTTGGTGTTACGGACGACACCCTTGGTATCTGTTACACACGCACCGGCAGAAACTTCTTTAATGAGGCTGCCGTTGAAGCCGAGCTGTTGAAACAGGTGAAAATTGCGGTAGACAGCGTCGGTTATTGGGAGACGCTGAACACAGATTGGATCTGTTTTGATTGTGAGTTGATGCCGTGGTCGGTTAAGGCGCAGCAGTTGCTGCAGCAGCAATATGCCCCGGTCGGAACGTCGGCTCGTATTGCTTTGGGAGAAGCCATTACTTCCTTGGAAGCCGCTGCTGAACGGGGCATTGAGGTAAATTCTGTATTGGATAACTATCGGCAACGCGCAGGGGCAATCGACGCATACATCAACGCTTATCAGCAATACTGCTGGAACGTCCAATCTGTCTCGGACCTGAAATTGGCACCTTTCCACCTACTCGCGACGGAAGGTGCGGTGTACTTCGACAAAGACCATCTGTGGCACATGGAAATGCTTACAGAACTCTGTCAAAATTCTGAGGACAACCTGTTGCTCGCAACTCCCTACGGAATGGTTGATCTAACCGATGACGCCAGCCAAACTGCAGCCGTCCGTCGCTGGGAGGAACTCACTGCGCAAGGGAGTGAAGGCGCAGTCATCAAACCTCTGGATTTTATCGTCCAAGGCAAACGAGGATTGGTCCAACCCGCTATAAAGTGCCGAGGTCGTGAATACCTGCGAATCATCTATGGACCGGAATATACACTGCCGCAAAACTTAGAGCGACTTCGGACCCGGGGACTCTCTCACAAGCGTTCCCTTGCACTTCGAGAGTTTGCATTGGGAGTTGAGGCACTTGAGCGGTTTGTTCGTCGTGAACCGTTGTCTCGTGTTCATGAATGCGTTTTCGGAATTCTGTCGCTTGAGAGCGAGGCGGTTGATCCAAGACTCTAAAGCATTATCGTTAAGATAACCCTCTTCTCCAAATTTTTTGATGAAAATCTCCGAAGGTTGCAACGAACTTTACAAAATAAGGAATTTTACTGGAATAGCAGAAAAAATGAAGATTCAATTGATATATTGCCTATTAATCTTCTGCCTGAGTTTATCGATAGGGGGAGGCTGTGCGACGCAAGAAGATCCGAATCCCGTATCACCTGAAGATACCTCCGAAGTTGTCCTCAAAGACCATCAACTTATTGAGAATGAAACGTGGGACCCCGAGAAGACGTATATTGTACAGGGAACAGTAGAGATTCCACAGAATATAACCCTCAACATCCGACCCGGCACAACTGTTAAATTTAAACGGGATGCCCTTCTCATCGTAAGAGGTATTTTAAAGATCGGGACCCCTTTAGATCAAGACCCAGTAACTCGACTTGTGCATCTCACATCGGACACTGTCGGACCTGCCCCCGGCGATTGGAACGGTATCCTTTTCGACCACACACACGATTTAGAGAGTTTTGTCAGAGGGGCGGTTATAGCGTATGCCACAGTCGCTCTTGACATCCAAACGGCATCGCCAACTGTTGCAGCGTGCGTTTTTCGTCAAAATAAAACCGCCATCGCTCTCGACGGGAGTGACGCTCGCGTTCAACACAACGACATTCTTGACAATCACATCGGCATCAGCACTCTCGGACGCCAAACGCGTCCGAGAATTGAAAGAAACAATATCACCAAAAACGAGACCGGTATCTTCTGTGAGAATGTCCAATCTATTATTCAAAACAACAATCTGAACACGAATATTTTTGCACTCCGTTTAAACGTGAAATTTGACTTAGTGGTGACCAGCAATTGGTGGGGAAACTCAGATACGACTGAGATAGCCAATGTCATTGTGGATGGTGCTGATCCGGTACTGACTACCAAACAGATAGGGACAGTCCATTATGAACCCTTCGCGGATACGCGAATCGCCGATGCAGGCTTTCCATATCCGGGACTCCTCACTGGATTAAAGAAGTAGACACACGCCGTGTCCTGTTCACAAGAGCCGCAAGCCTGTATTTTCCCGCAAGCCCACACGCGGCTTGCGCCAAGGGAGGGCGATTCTACGGGAAGGCACGTTTTTTGACCAGCCTACCTGACCGAACCGCAAGGAAAAATAAAAATTCTTAAAAATATAGTGGCAACCCTAATCTGTTTATTGGGTATACATATCCTCATTCGGGAATGCCTCTGCCGCAACCGGGTCGCTATCCTTATGTATCACGATGCGAAGTCGGCTGTTTTCGCGAGACATATTGCGTATCTCTTGCGCCATTATACAGTTATCTCACTTGATACCTTGGTCTCCGCTATTCATCAGAAGGATTTCTCACGGATCCCCGCGAAGAGCGTTGTAATTACTATCGACGATGGCCACGCGGATAATATCAAACTCTTACCCCTTTTCAAGCAGTACCGTATTTGTCCGACACTCTTTGTTTGCACACAGATTGTTGATACACATCGGCATTTCTGGTTTAAAGTGGAAGAGCAATCCAAAGCGGAGAGAGAAAAACTGAAAAGACTGCCGAATGTAGAACGGTTAGCGTTCCTCAAGCATACCGCTGACTTTGAACCCGAAAAGACGTATCCAGAGAGGCAGGCATTGAATATCGCCGAAATGAAAGAGATGATAGCGGACGTTGATTTTCAACCGCATACGCAGTTCCATCCGATTTTACCACACTGTACGGAAGCGGAATGTAGACAAGAAATTCTGGGTAGCAAGCTGGATTTAGAGAAACTTTTGGATATTGAATGTTCCCATTTCAGTTACCCGAACGGTGATTATACCGAACGCGAAATTGAGATTGTGAAAACGGCGGGGTTCCGATCGGCGCGGACGACCGATATAGGCTGGAATACGCAGAAGACTGCACCCTATCGACTGAGAACCGTTCCGATTGCCGATGATGCTGGATTGACCCTTTTCCGCGCGCAACTCACAACAATCCCGCAACGGCTTAATAGTTGGGTAAATGCTGTATTGCCTTAAGTGGAACTACTGCGATTAAAATAGACACAATACAGAGGGCTTTATCCACTGAATATCAGCGGACTTTAGAGGTGTTCCACGGTAATTTGGGACTTGACATTTTACGTTCAGTGTGTTACAATATTAGCGTCTTGGATGCGGATTTTTCCACAGTTTCTGAAGGTTTTTACTCCCGCATCACTGGTTTAGACAAAGATTATACCTATTTTGTGTGGGGAGGTGATTTCTATGATTTTCCTAACCGGGAACAGCGGTTATATTGGCGGACACTTGCATCAAGCGTATCCTTCGGCAAACACCCTTGATGAAAGTCAGTGTTTTCAGCGATGGGAGACGTTATTTGCCGAAGTGCGTGATTCGATAGAACAGGCAACGACGATTATTCATTGCGGAGCAATAGCTGATTCACTTTATCAAGACCCGAACATCTTTAAATGGAACTATGAAGCGACAAAGCAACTCGCTGATATGGCGCGTCAGAAAAATGCCTTTCTCATTTTTATATCCTCTTGCACGGCGATCGCTCCGGAATCTTACTATGGATGGTCTAAGCGGGTCGCTGAGGACTACATCCGGGTAAACAATGAAAAGTATTGTATTTTGAGGCTCTACAATGTCTATGGCGATGAGGACAATCGCCCACCTGAAAACCATTCTGTACCTGAAAAACTCATGCGGCGGACGCTTCGCTATGTGTTCTGTCCCTTTCGCCGGGATTATATCCACGTAGCAGATGTCGTGCGTGCTGTCCGCTATGTTGAAAATTCAAATATTATCGGCACCTATGATGTTGGAACAGGCAAAGCTGTTGAAGTGAAAGAGTTGGCAGAGTTAACCGATGGCGGATTCTATACAGAAACGACGGCCGCGGCTGTTTTGGGAGAAAACCATCCACCGCTCGAACTGCAAGCACGTCCAGACTATATGCTCCCTGGCTTTAAAACAGTCCGGGATGTGTATTCTCAGTTTGTCGGAACCTAAATAGAAAATTAAAATTCAATTGAAACAACTGATATGCGAAAAAGAGACCGAGTATGGTTATGAAATCCGTGAAGTTGAAACACAACAAGAGCATGTTCACTTACTTGTTGAGATACCGCCTACAGATTCTATAGACAAAATTGGTGGCAAAATCAAGGGCTATACGGCTAAAGTTTTGCGAGAAGAATATCCGTCTCTCAAAAGTCGTCTGCCTTCACTTTGGACGCGTTCAAAGTTTGTAATACCATTTCTGAATAACCGTTTCTCATTAGCGAAAACCCGCTCGTAGGGGCGAGGTCCCCTCGCCCGTCTAATCCGTCCGAATCCTCATAGCATTTCAAAATCTCTGAAATGCGAATTTATTTTTCAGATTTGGTATAAGTTCTTGTGGCGGTGTAACACTCCAAGTCATAAAAGACTATCCAGAATGCACACTATCCTGAATGTCTCACAAAATCATTATGTCCGTGGCGGTTCCGATCGCTACTTTTTTGTGCTCGCTGAGTTGTTAAGAAAGCATGGACACCGAATCATCCCCTTTACGGCGGCAGATCCTGAAAATGAGTCGTCTGAATGGGAACGTTATTTCCCGCGCGGTGCAAATTTTGAGCAGCCGGCAGTAGGCGACTTGTTCCGCTTTCTATATTCATACGACGCTGTTAAATCAATTCGAGGGTTACTAAAACACACAGAAATTGATCTCGCACATTTCCACATCTACTACGGTAAACTGACGGCTTCAATCTTGGGCGAACTCAAAAAAGCAGGGATCCCGCTCATTCAGACGTTACATGATTTTAAGTTGACGTGTCCAGTTCATAGTCATATCTCGAACGATGAAATTTGTGAGGCTTGTGCGGGTAAACACTTTTGGCGCGCCCTCCCCAAACGATGCAATAAGGGATCACTCGCTCGCACTGCGTTGAGCGTTACCGAATCTTATTTCTCTCAGATACTGGGTTCACATGACAAGTTTGACCATTTCATTTCTGTATGTCACTTCAACCGTAAAAAAATGATCTCCTACGGTATTCCTGAAGATAAGATATCAACTGTACACAACTTTGTCGAGGTCTCTGACATCACGCCGAATTTCAAAGCCGGGAACTATCTTCTCTATTTCGGGCGCTTGTATCGAAGTAAAGGGATTTTTACGTTAATGGAAGCAGCGATGCCACTCAAACACGTCCCGCTCTATATTGTCGGAGATGGTGAGGCGATGCCTGAACTTCAGCGTATGCGTGAACAGAATGAATGTGAGCATATTCACCTGCTCGGTTTTAAGCAGGGTGATGAACTCCGGGAACTGATTCAGAATTGTATTGGTATGGTCTTGCCATCCGAACTATATGAAAACTGCCCGATGTCTATTTTGGAGGCGTATGCCTACGGCAAACCAGCGATCGGGGCTGATATCGGCGGAATTCCTGAACTCATCGTAGACGGTGTTGATGGATTTCTTTTTCCGCCGGGCAGACAAGAGGCACTGCGAGAACGGCTACTGTGGATGTTCGAGCATAAAAGCGAAGCGACAGAGATGGGGCGTGCGGCACGCCACAAGGTAGAAACCGAGTTTAATGCTAACATTCATTATGAAAAGATTATGAGCATCTATCAACAGTTTTTATAAAGGACTGTATCATAAGGAGAAAAATGCGGATTTTAATAACGTTACTGATCATTTTTTCCCTGCTGTCCACGGCGTTCAGTGAAATACGATTTGAAGATGTATCACAGCAGGCGGGAATCACTCGAATCGGTGAAAGTTGGGGGAATGCTTGGGGAGATTTTGACGGCGACGGATACCTTGACTTATGGGCGACGAATCATCGACATAAACCAAGTTTATATCGGAATAATGGTGACGGCACCTTTACAAATGTTATTGACGAGGTTTGGGACGCGAATCCCACTGCAGATACACACGGCGTAGCATGGGCTGACTTCGATAACGATGGCGACCAAGATCTGATTGTATTGTCAGGGAGTGGAGGCGGTTTAAGTGGGGTGCGCGATAACCACGCTAACCACTTCTATGTGAACGAGAACGGGCTGTTGATAGAGCGCGCCAAAGAACTGGGTGTGGATTATCCACTTTTGCGGAGTAGGACACCGCTCTGGCTTGATTCAAACCATGATGGACGACTTGATCTCCTTATGACGGGGATTCCCAGACAGGGTAAGGGCGGTGCCTCAATCACGTCTGCTTTGTTCGGACAAACCACGAATGGCTTTGAAAACATCAGCACCTTCGCCGGATTCTCTTTCTCAGAAAGTGCCGCACTTGCACAATACGCTGACATAACTGCAGACGGAAATATGGAAATCGTCCTTAGTTATCACAAATACCCGCTCGCGATATATGATACATCCGGAACTTCCTTTAAGGACCTAATTGGAACACTCGGTATTTCCAGGGGGTATTCTGTACATGATGCCGCAATTGCAGATTTCAATGGAGATTTACGTCCTGATATCTTTCTTGCCCGTGGAATCTATCAATCCTACGCAGGACAGATAGATTCCCATAAATTAGAATTGAATCTGCGCGGCAATTCAGATGAGATAGGGATTAGTTTCAAAACGGAAGGTGATGTCTTTTTTCAGATTTATTCAGAATGGGGACCGCGATTGCCCTTAGTGAACATCGGAGCCGATGGACACTTGGTGACAAAGTTTGAGGGAGGCGAGTTTCAAGGTGTAACGCCAAACCTCCGATCCGCGACCTTTAAAATTACACTCTCTCCAGATGATCCAAGAGTCGTCGGGCTGAAACCGCGCCCTGAAAATGCCAACTATGGGATTTACGTAGGGTATCAACCGGAGACAAAAAGATGGACGCTCCTCTCTCAGAAGAAACCTGCCATAGTCTTGGTAGAAGCGATGCAACCTATATCAGAATTCCAAACTATTAACTTTTCACTGACAGACTTGCGCGATCAACCGCCGTCTCAGCTCCTGATTAACCGAGGAGACGAATTCCGGAATGCCCCAAACATGGAGGCTTTCAATACTTTTGAAGACGGGCGCTGTGTCGCAGTAGGCGACTTTGATAACGATATGGATGTAGACATCTATGTTGTCCGTTCATGGGCATCTGCTAATGTTCCCAATCGTCTCTATACAAACCTTGGTAATGGTCGCTTCCTTAAAAGCCTGGATGCTGATGAAGTTTCCGGGAGTTCGAATGGGAGAGGACAAAGTGCCACTGTCGCAGATTACGATAAGGATGGTTACCTCGACCTTTTTCTCACAAACGGGCGAGCCGAATACCCTTTTAGCGAGGGGCCCGATCAGCTTTTCCGAAACGTTGGGGGTGGTAATAATTGGTTGCAAATTGATTTAGAGGGGACGGTTTCCAATCGCGATGGAATCGGCGCAAGGGTTTTCGCAACTACGCCTGACGGCAAAACTCAACTCCGAGAAAATGGAGGCGGCATTCACTGGGCGCAACAAGACCAGAAACGCATCCATTTTGGACTTGCACAGAACCAAACTGTCAGTGAATTGGTCATTCATTGGCCCAGCGGTATCGTTCAAAAATTGACAGATGTAACAGTCAACCAAGTGTTACACGTCGTTGAAGATGGGGTTCAAACATCAATTCCCGGCGATGTCAATCGGGATGGACACGTGGATATACTTGACCTCCTTAAGGTCATGGTACACTTCGGAGAAAATCCTCCTACAGACATACGAGTTGATACCAATAAAGATAAGCAAGTAGACCTTGAAGATCTGGTTTGGATTATCAAGATTATTGAAGAAAATCAAAGCGTCGCTGCAGCACCGACTCAGAAACATCAAACTACCCCGAGATCCACTGCTGTATCAAATAGTGTTGCTTCGTTATCAAATGCCGCTATCGTGTTCCTCCATTCTTTTTACCAAAAAATTGAAGAAATCCCAGGAGACGCTACACAAATAGCATTGGTAAAACGCTTTTTAGAACAACTGTTGATGTCTATTGATGGTCCCTTGGAGACCAAACTCTATGCCAACTATCCGAACCCCTTTAATCCAGAGACTTGGATCCCTTATCAACTCGCAACAGATAGTGATATCACAATACGCATCTACGACACAACAGGGCGTATCGTGAGGACCCTTTTCATTGGGCATCAAATATCAGGGTATTACCTGAGTCGAAGTAAAGCCGCATATTGGGATGGCAAAAACGAATTAGGGGAGCACGTGGCGAGTGGCGTTTACGTATATGAGTTAGAAACACCAACATTCACACAGACAAGACGGCTCGTCATAGTGAAATAGGGAATGGTTGTCAGTTGTCAGTTAGTCAGTTGTCAGTTAAGAGCAATACTCTCGCAGGAAGCAAAAACAGGACTGCCACAAGGTGTTTAACTGAAGACTGTTAACTGAAGATTGTTAACCACTAAATAAAAAATATGAAAAAGACAGTGTTAGTCACAGGGGGCGCGGGCTTTATGGGCGCCCACGTAATTAATGAACTTCTTCGCCAGGGAGACACAGACGTTGTTGCCCTTGATGACTTGAGCGGCGGTTTCCGTGAGAACCTGAACCCTGCCGCAACCTTTGTTGAAGGGAGTATCCTCGATGTGTCGCTGATAAATCGACTCTGTGAGCAATACCAATTCGACTATATCTATCATCTCGCTGCCTATGCAGCGGAAGGGCTCAGTCACTTCATCAAACGCTTTAACTACCAGAACAACCTCATCGGGAGTGTCAATCTCATCAATGCAGCCGTAAATTACAACGTCAAACGGTTTGTGTTCACCTCCTCCATCGCTGTTTACGGCGCGAACCAACTCCCGATGCACGAGGCACTTATCCCAATGCCCGAAGATTCCTACGGTATCGCCAAATACGCCGTTGAACAGGAACTTGCCACCGCAAAGCGACTCTTCGGTTTGGAGTATACTATTTTCCGTCCGCACAACGTCTACGGTGAACTCCAGAATATCGGTGACAAGTATCGAAACGTCATTGGTATTTTCATGAATAATATTATGCAAGGGGAACCGTTAGTTATCTTTGGAGACGGTGAACAGACGCGCGCCTTCACACATATCGCCGATGTCGCCCCACATATCGCTCGCGTTGTGGATATACCCGAAACCTCTGGAGAGGTTTTTAACGTCGGATCGGATAAGCATGTATCCGTCAACGAATTGGCAGACTTGGTGATGACAGCGATGGGAAAGGAAGTCTCTGTTATCAACGTGCGTGCAAGAGAAGAGGTGAAGCACGCGTATTGCACACACGAGAAATTCCACGGTGTCTTCGGAGAAACATCACAAGTCGCCCTTCCCGAAGGGTTAGAGAGAATGGCAGCTTGGGCGCAGGCCGTTGGTCCCCGCACTTCCGCTCCATTTACTGATATCGAAATTCGCAAAAATCTACCCGAAAGTTGGAATTTTTAACTATTGCTCTTGGACTGCTCTCCATTTCATTACGAGCAGGTGTTTGGTTCATTCGCAACTGGGTTTGGGAACTTGTCCACTAACACGAAACCTGCAACAACGGCACAGACGACTCGAATACGAACCCTTCAATGTCCAGACCACGTTACTTAGCCGCAAGGAACATTAAAAAGACGTTTTGGGTGATGGGGATTACCTTTGCTGGAATGGGGTTGAGTCTTCTCGTCCGGGTCCTCTTGATTCCCAAACGCTTTGGATTCAGCGATACAGCGGACGCACTCACTGCCGCATTAACGGTCGTGCTGTTGGTGGATACTATTGTCCGAGAGGGTGCTAAATTCAGCCTCGTTCCGGTTTTCGTCACACGCGAAAAGGAGATGACTCGCACGGAATACCAACGTTTCACGAATAGTCTTCTAATTTTGTTGATTAGTATTGGCTTCGGGATTTTCATTCTGGTCGAACTTTTTGCCCCTTGGATAGCAGCCGGGTTGTTACAGAAATCGACTGTTGATGTCCAGAAGACTACGACACTGTTGCGATTTTGTGCGCCGCTCCTTATCTTCGGATGTGGCAGCACTGTCTTGGGGGCTTTCCTAAATAGCCAGCAACATTTCAAAACAGTTGCTCTCCGAAATGCTTTACCGGCTGGCACCACGGCGTTTATATTTCTGATTCTGTGGAATACACAGCGCCTCGAAAACTATGTGGCGATGGCATACACAGGCGGATTTATCGCATATTTTGGGTGGCTCTGCCTCGGGGCATATCGAACGGGGCACCGGTATGCGTTTACAGGCGTTTCTGTGGACACGCTGCGTTCTTTGAAAAATACGGTTGCCCTACCGACATTCGGCTTCGGGATACGGCAAATCGTGAACCGTTTACTCGTTGAAGTGTATCTTGTTTCACAACTTGGCAGTGGTGCTATCACGCTCTATAAGTCTGCCTTCCAAATCTGTTCGGCGTTACAGACCCTCATCGGTATCAGTATTGCGACAACCGGTTTGCCCGATATGGCGACAGTGGTAACACGCCGGCGCGGTGATGGTGATCGCACGACTACTGAGCACGACGCAGCAAACAATAAGGTGGAATTAGGGCGGACGCTCAACCGAAACGCACGCATGGCTATCATCATCGGATTTCCAGTAACCCTGGTCCTGTTGGTATTCCATGGAAAGATCAGCTGGCTCTTGTATGGGAGAGGCACAATCAATGAAATGTCAATTGAATTGATAGGACAACTCCTCTTTTGGCTCAGCACAGGAATGGTATTCTCCTGTCTGATACCTGTGCTGAATGCTGGGCTTTACGCCCAAAAGGCATACCGCGCTATTTTCACAAATATGGTGACGATGGCGATACTCAATTTTCTGATAGCGTACGGGTTAATGGAAACGTGGTGGCTGCTATCCGTTGCGTTATCCGTATCAATCACTGCGCTTCTTGCTGTTGGAAATCTGACGTATCTCCTCCGAAGAACACGGGTGTCTTGGTTTTAACTTTTAATTTAGCCCTGTCGGGAAGTATGTAGATTTACTGGAATTGGAAGTAATCTGCGTATTTCTGCGTATTGTTGCAGGCTACGTTCTTTTTTATTAAGTTTTTAAGTCGGAAGTTGATCGTGGAACAAAGTGGAACGATGCCCAGATTCAATCGTTTAAAGAGTGTTGCGGACTATCGCTATCTCATCATAGGGGGGACCACGAAGGCAGCGACAACCTCGCTGTTTATCTATCTTGCCGACCACCCATCTATTTGTGCTGCCACCTACAAGGAAACCCGGTTTTTTCTCAGCGGTGACTATCCGCTTCCGTCAAAATACCGATATAGAGAAGATCAACAGGGGGGGGCTGTGGAAGAATACAATCTTTTGTTTCCTGATGTTGATGGAACGCAGCTTCGGATGGAGTCGACCCCTGACTATCTATATTGTAATGCAGCCCGTGAGAGAATTGCTACATCGCTACCCCATGCAAAGTTAGTCTTCAGTCTCCGTGAACCGATTTCCAGGTTGATCTCTTGGTATCGATTTGCAAAACAAATTGGCAAGTTGCCCCAAACTTTGAGTTTTGACGCGTATGTTGAATTGCTTTTCGCTACTACGAATCGCCATGAAAAGACAGAAGAACAGCACTTGCAAACACTTCAGCAGGGGTGTTATACTATCTATCTGGAGCATTATTTTAACCGATTCGGTCCGGAGCGTGTCCACATCCTTTTTTATGAGAAACTTGCCGCACAACCCGCGGACACTATGGCAAAATTATGTGACTTCGCTGGTATTGATGCCGGTTTTTATGGCGATTACGGCTTTAAAGTAACAAATCGGACGCAGCAGATGCGAAATTCTGAGTTGCATCGAAAATATAGGGACTTCCGGTTTCGATTGCGACAGTGGACGCATGACAAACCGATCATTCATATCCCGTTGCGATCCATAAGACGAACAATTGAACCACTCTATCTCCGATTGAACGCGCAGACGGATGAGGAGACGCAGGTGTCAGAAGAAACGCGACACCGTTTGATCGATTATTACACGTCGGATGTTCAGGCTCTCGGCGAATTGATGGGGGCATCGATACCATGGGAAACTTGGGAAAAATCCAGTTGATGATTGTTGGCGCGCAGAAGGCGGGGACCTCTTCGCTCCTCCGCTACTTGGCGCAGCATCCCGATATCCACACGCATGCCCAACCGGAGATGACGTTCTTCCTGCAGGCGCGTGAATATACGCGCGGGTATGAATGGGCTTTTGGGAAATACTTTACTGGACAGAATTCCCACGATGAGATTCAGGATAAGCATCTGATCGCGAAGAATGTGATGGTGATGCATTCACCGGAAGTCATGCAACGGATTTATGAACACAATCCTGAGATACACCTCGTCGTCCTCCTACGGGAACCTGTCGCGCGAGCGTATTCTGCCTATTGGTGGGCTCGGCGGAGAGGGTGGGAGAACATCAAAACTTATGAAAAGGCACTTGCTGCCGAGGAAACCCGCCTGAACGAAGGCTGGTTTAAATGGAGACAATGCGCTTATCAATACAACGGCATCTATTACCCGCATGTCAAGAATTTGATAACCCAATTTGGTGCCGGTCACGTGCATTGCGTCTTAACCGATGATTTAAAGGATAACGCCGAAGCTGTCTGTCAGCAACTCTTTGCGTGTATAGGGATCAGTGCGGATTTCAGCCCCACAATCGGTGAACGGCATAACCAAGCCACGCTGCCGCGTTCCGAGCGGTTCAACTTTCTGTTTACACAATTTCTGGCATCTCATAATCCGCTCAGGAGAGCCATTCGCAAACTCGTTCCAGATGCTACCGCTTACAAGTTGAGAAAAGCCGTTCTGGATTGGAACGACAGGTCTCCGACGGAAAATATGGGTTCAGTACCGCCTCCCATCAATCCACAGACGCGTGAACGCCAGATGGCGTATTTTCAGCCATTTAACGATCAATTGGCTGCGTTATTAGACAGAGATCTTTCTTCTTGGAATTCTTAATTTTTTTAATTTTACCTTGCGGAGGAACAATGTGCGTTTGGACTTTGACGTGCGTTTCTCAAATCCGCCTGCGTTTTTTTTGCTTGGGGTTTTTGCTTGGGCGTTTCTGCGTATTGTTGCAGGCTACTGTCTTGGGTAAACCCAAGCACATAGTTCGTAATGAAATGGAGAACGGATATACGGAAAGGCACTTCATTTGTCAAACCGACCTGACCGAACCGCAAGGAATAATTAAAAAATGATTTACTTTTTGACGGGATACATCGCCTTTGAAGAGTTTATACTGAAGTTTTTGCCCGTTAGTGATACTGTCTATTCTTATTTAAGGTTTTTGAGTGAAATCCTTATCTATGTTGCCTTTGGAAAACTCGTCATCCATAAACTGCATCGGGGCATTCCCTTCGTCAAAACAGCAATTGATTTACCGATTATAGGCTTTTACAGCGTCGTCTTGTTGTCAATACTCATAAACGGATCCCCCTTGATGGGCAGTCTTTACAACATTCGACCCTTTGCGCGTTATATTGTACTTTTTTATCTGGTAGCGAACTCTGCCCTCTCCGAAAGGCGTATTACGATCCTGTTACGCATAATTCTGGGTGTCGGTATTTTTCAGGTTACCGCGGGTGTCATTCAATGGTTGGGAGGGACCCCCGCATTTGATTTTTTTCTTCCGCGGGAAGCAACGCTCACTATAGGCGGCTTCGTGAAGGAATACCGGCTACTC
This sequence comes from Candidatus Poribacteria bacterium, assembly GCA_009839745.1. Lineage (NCBI taxonomy): Bacteria > Candidatus Poribacteria > Candidatus Poribacteria bacterium. The sequence continues at coordinate 26,436 of VXPE01000112.1, read as the reverse complement.
GAACTTGGTAGAGAGATTGGTAGTGTCTATGGGACTTTAGGCGATACAGTGATTTATGGTATCTTTATGATTCTCGTTCTCATCGTCTATCTCTCCCGTATTCGGCGACTTGAATACCTGAACCTGCTCGGCGCAATTATACTCTTTTTCTTCATCGCGCGTTCGTATTCGCGCGCCGCAACCTTCTCTGCCCTTCTCGCAGGGGGAGCGTGGTTCTACTTCCACCACGGGTGGAAAAAGACACTTCGCTTAGCCGTAGCGACTGTTCTAATCTTCGGAATCCTGTTGGCAGTGGCAAACCCGTTTAACCTTGAATACGTAAATCCCCGTAAAGCGAGGGTTGGGCTCGTCGGCAATGTAACAGGCGTATTTTCTGGGTCTTATGTCCGTGTTGCACAAAAACAGAGACTCGGGGCATTGATCGGAAATGTTCCAACAGTCCTCGTGAACAAACCGATCTTAGGGTATGGAGCCGACCAGAACACCACGATAGAAGGACTCAATGTGAGCAAACGCTCCTACCTTCTCAAGATACTCAGTAAAAGCGGGTTCAAAGATGTTTATTGGGTAGCTATCCTCTGTTTCTATGGTATATTGGGATTGGGTTTTTTCGCTTTGATATTTTATCGACTCTTTCGCGCCGCACTCAGTCTTTACAAAAGAGCTGTCAGTCCATCATCTGTTGTGGACGCGGGGACCCCTGCTGCGAACGTGACACAACGGATTGCGATTATTATGCTTTGTCTTGTCGCTGTTACGGTATTCTTGCTTTTCTTTAATCGAACCCTTGAATATCGAGGTTATGGATTTTACTTTTGGCTCTGCGCTGGACTTATGTTCGCCAGCGATAGATCACTCCCAACCTATAGACCGCTGAGGATAACATTATGACCAAAGTTGGCAAGGTGCTGGGGATGCTGACACTATTTCTGGTAATCGGTTGTCAAACCCAAAAATCGCTGCCTGATACACTCTCTTTGGAAATTGATACACGTAACGGACAACCGCTCCGTCAAGCACTTTATGGCTTCAATACAAACATGATAAACGGCGATTACGGCTACCTTGATGACGATTTTGTTGCCTTAACGAAGGAACTTGCACCAAAAACACTACGATTTCCTGGTGGAGCGGTTGGGAACTTCTATCATTGGGAACCGGGCGGCTTTTTTGAGAATGAAATGGTATCGACGCTGAGTCCGAAGCTTAATGGACGGATGAAGAGAAATTACGTCAGACTTCAAAGGCTGCGAAACGGTAAAATCCTTTTCGACGATTTTATGCGGTTATGTAACTCGTTGAATATAACGCCTATTGTTGTTGTAAACTTATGGACAGGCAGCCCAGAGGAGAGTGCGGCATGGGTCCGCTACGCTAAAGACAAGGGCTATCAGATTACGTATTGGGAACTCGGGAACGAATACTATCTACCGCATTACCTCAACAAATACCCGACCGTTGGAACCTACATAACGGAAGCCAAGAAACATGCTGCAGCAATGAAAGCCGTCAACCCTGATATAAAGGTATCCGTGTGTGCTACTCCGATTGCCTTCCACAAGGAGGGCTGGTTCGTCAAGAAACAACAACGGAAATGGGATGAAGGTCTCGCAGCCGATAATAGTTTTTACGATGCTTATACCGTCCATGTCTATGCCTACAAAGCTCTTCGAAAAAAAGAGATAGAGGAGATGCGAGGCTACCTCATGGGATGGATTCACTTTGATGTCGCAGAGGCAATTGACTACTATGAAAAACTGTTTCCAAATAAGGAGATGTGGATAACTGAGTGGAACATCGCTAACCCGGCAAACCGGGTCGCGAATACCCAACTCCATGCGATGTATGTGGGCGATTTTTTTCTAAAAATGTTAGCGATTCCGAATGTTACACAGGCAAACTTCCACGTCATCGCCGGTCCCGGAAAGGGATTCCCTGCGTTTTCGCTGATAGTCCCTGAGAATCCTGATGGTACATTCTGGAAATATGGGGGTGAACCCAAATCCGATTTCGGTAATACGATTCGACGTGCTGTCTATCCTGCTTTTCAACTCATCGGTGAGGCGTTCGCTGCGGCTGACACACAGTTCCGCCTTTCAATTCAAAATCAGCCCGTTCTGGAAGGCGCCATAGAATATAAGGGTAAACAGATGCCCGGTATTCAGGCACAAGCCATCGGTGGGAATGCTGTGGAACATCTGACGATCCTCGTTAGCAATCGGACGGGTGAGCAATACGAACCGCAGCTTCTAATTGACGGTAAGCGTTACAAAGGCGACATTAACTACCGTTATGTTGCTGATGAGAGACTCAATGCAAGCAACGGTGGAAACGCCGAAATGGAGGGATCTGCCAAAATCGAAGTCCGTATCCAAGAGTGGAGCGGGAAGTCAACGGAACTCGTCATCCCCAAAAATAGTTTCGGGATTTTAATGATTCCTTACCGTTCAGTCAGGTAGGTTTGATAGATCAAGGGTTTCCTTTCCGTGTATTCGTTCTCCATTTCATTTGACAAGAGCGTAGAGCCCAAGCATCGCGCCGGGCGGGTCTACGGGAAGGAGCGTCAAGTATTTAACCTGCCTCACCGAACCGCAAGGAAAATTAAAAATATGGTATTTGTTGTTGGGAATAGTCGCAGCGGAACAACGATGATGGGACGAATTTTAGGGAAGCATCCAAATGTTTATACTTTTGGTGAGCTTCACTTCTTTGGTCAGTTGTGTGCGCCCCCGTTTTCATCAGCATCGCGTAAGGAGGAGATAGAAGAACTGACTTCGCAGTTACATTGTATTCAGCGAGAGGGATATCGCACGCATGGAAATCCACGCCGTTTCTTAGGCGAAGCACAGGTGTTTCTTGAGAGGCTAACCCCTTACCCTGAAACGCAAGCCGCGCTCTTTGAAGCTTTTCTCTACTATGTTGCTGCTGCGAATGGTGGGACGATCCCTTGTGACCAAACACCGCGTAATGTTTTTTATATTGCCGATATCCTTCAGCTGTACCCAAACGCGCGGATTATCAATATGATCCGTGACCCGCGGGATGTGCTATTATCTCAAAAAAGGAAGTGGAAACGCCGGTTTCTCGGTGGAAGCGATCTGCCAATGAAAGAAATGTTCCGCGATTGGGTGAACTATCATCCAATAACCATTAGTTACATCTGGCGCACTGCCGTCACCGCTGCTGAGCAGTTTTTACAACACGAACGAGTGACCTCCATCTATTTTGAGGAACTCCTCGCGCACCCCAAAGCAACCGTTAAACATCTCTGTGATTTTGTCGGTATTACTTACACGGAGGCTATGCTTCAAGTCCCGCAAGTCGGGTCTTCCGTGGCGGAGGACCAGCCCGAGCAACTCGGTATCAATCCGCATCGGGCACACAGTTGGCACAGCGACCCAACTGGAGGGGAACTCAGTTCGGCTGAAATCTACCTCAACCAAAAGATAAATGCAGCCCTCATGAAGAAACATAACTATAGTCCCGTCTCAATACAACCTAATGTCGCGAGTTTGATACTTCACCTGTTGGCGTTTCCAGTGAAATTAGGTGGAGCATTCCTATTTAACCTTGATCGTATGAAAAATATCCGTCAAACGCTAAAAAGACGAATATGATTGCACAAATAGATCCGAATTACATCAAAACGCGTCCGACGAAAGTAATAACGCGTCTCATGAGTTACGCGTTCTTTGAGGGACGTCCTGTAACCACAAAGGGGCGCTGGATAAATCCGCTCGTCTTTTCTCTTTTGAAAAGGTTTGCCACGAACAATAACAGATATAAATCTGTTGAAAAACCGATCTTCATCTTGGGGACCGGGCGCAGTGGCACAACGATACTCGGTATTGTGCTGTCCATGCACAGAGAAATCGGCTATCTCAATGAACCAAAAGCGATGTGGCACCTCATCCATCCGCATGAAGATATTATTGGGAACTACAGTCAAGCGGAGGCAAAATATCGACTCACGGCTGAAGATGCGACACACGAAATGCGTCAACGTGCTACCCAGATGTTCGGTGCTTATTTGACAGCAACTCGCTCGAAGCGGCTTGTTGATAAGTACCCGGAACTTATTTTCAGGGTAGATTTCGTTCGTGCGCTGTTTCCTGATGCGCGTTTCATCTTCCTCATCCGCAATGGGTGGGATACGTGCCATTCAATTGCAACTTGGTCAAAGCGACTTGGTGTTCAGGTCAAGAGTGAGCAACACGATTGGTGGGGTGTGGATGACCGAAAGTGGAGGCTCTTAATTGAGCAACTCGTTAAAACAGATCCGGTTTTCGCTGAAATGGAAACCGATGACATTAAACATTTTGAGCGACATCTCGACAGAGCCGCCATAGAATGGATCGTCACCATGCAGGAGGGGATCCGTCTCATGCAAGCAACACCTGATTGTATCCATCTCGTCCGTTTCGAGGATTTGACATTAGAGCCAGACAAAACACTTACCGCGTTATGCGACTTCTGTGAATTGCCAATAGACAGCACGTTCTACGAGTATGCTCGGCAGACCTTGCGTCCAGTACCCGCCAGAAAGCCTTTTGACGTTCATGCGAAAATCGCGCCTGTTTTCCATGACATAATGAGACAGTTAAGGTATAATAGTTAGGCGAATTTTTTGACAGAAATAGACTGTCAAAATCAGTTAACCGTAACAGTTCACGGTTTACTTGAAAAGGAGTTAGAATGAGATTACTGACGCTCCTGATTGCGTTAATACTTTGTGCATCTGTATTGCTTATCGGGTGCGAACGAATAATAAAACAGTCAGTTGTGGGAAATGCCGTCCCTCCACAAATCTCTTTAGAAAAAGCACAAGCGGCAATGAAAGGAGTCAGTGGAAGACGGGCAGCGGTGCAACAAAAAGCTGAAGAAACAGGCGATTTTTCTACTATATTCACTGCTTCTGATGACATCTTTAGAGAAGAACTCGGTTTTAGAAAGGAACTTTGGGTCGATTTGGCAGAGATATATCGCCAGGAGAACCTTGAAAATGCTGCATTGTTGGATGGACTTGAGAACCTGCAAGGTGCCTTTGCTGAAAAACTGAAAGCGGGAACGCTTGAAATGTTTTACTTTCAGTACATCAGGGCCTTTGATGAGATCATCATTGAATATCTCCGTCTATCTTTTGAATTCCCTGAAAAGAGTGAACAGGAACTCCTTGCGCTATTCAGAGTATCTATGAGAGATCAAAAAGCAATTATAGTATTTCCATAGGAATGATTCACATAAGGCAAAAAGATTCGACCAATTGAGGACTGGAGTGCCCCTTGACAAACTATCCTTTTACTCGGCGTGATTTCCTCTCAACGGCTTTGAAAGTAGGTACCGCCGCTTTCACAACTGGACTCTTACCGAAACAAAACATTAAGGCGCAAGGACGATACAATGTCCTGTTCATCATTGTAGACGATCTACGACCCCTGCTCGGATGTTACGGCTATCCAGAGATACACACACCTAACATCGATCGACTCGCTCAGCGAGGCACGGTTTTCAACCGTGCTTATTGTCAAACGCCTTTGTGTCATCCTTCTCGGACATCGGTGCTGACTGGACTCAGACCCGAAACAACAGAGGTATTTTCCAATGCTGCAAATTTTCGAGAAAAACTACCTGATGTTGTGACGCTGCCACAATACTTTAAGGCAGCCGGCTATCACACACAGTCTATCGGTAAGATTGAACATAACGCCTTAGCACGAGATGATGCCTATTCGTGGAGTGTCCCGTCATGGGTGCCACCGTGGTTACCATGGGTGCCTTTCGATCCAGTATATAGTCCCTCTTGGCAATCATTTGACGTTGACGATAACGATCTCCCAGATGGCAGAATCGCCGAACAGGCAGTGGGTGTTTTAGCGGAACTTCAACATACCCAATTTTTTCTTGCTGTTGGTTTTGAGAAACCACACTTGCCCTTCTATGCCCCGAGAAAATACTATGAACTCTACGCCCAAGAGGATTTCATCCTTCCTACGACTTCCACGCTCCCAACTGACGCTCCATCGGTTGCAAATAATAGGTTAGATGGTCTCAGAGAATATCAGGATATTCCGGATGATGGACCTATATCAGAGGCAAAGGCATCAGAGTTGGTTCTGGGGTATGCCGCCTCCATCAGTTACATGGATGCACAAGTGGGACGTGTCCTTCAGCAGCTGGATGCCCTCCGTCTTTCCGAAAATACTGTTATCGTTTTTGTAGGCGACCATGGATTCCATCTTGGGGAGCATGGGACATGGCGCAAGAACACGCTTTTTGAGGTTGCCCTCCGTTCACCCTTGATTATCAGTGTGCCAGGGCAACAACCGAACCGAGCCGATGCGCTGACTGAACTTGTTGACATCTATCCGACGCTGTGTGATGTATGTCAACTCCCAATACCTTCAGGGTTAGAAGGTTCCAGTTTCATGCCGGTTGTTAGACAGCCCACGCTTCCATGGAAAACAGCTGCCTTTAGTCAACTTAGACGGGGAGGCATCAGGGGACGGTCTATTCGGACGGAGCAATATCGATATACCGAGTGGGGAAACAAAGGCAGGCGCGGGATAGAACTTTACGATTACGGGGCTGACCTGAATGAGACCGTCAATATCGCGGAACTACCAGAAAACGTAGAGCTCGCTGCACAGCTCAGTGAACGGCTGCACGTCGGCTGGCAGGGGGCTTTGCCGGATAGTCAACTACAAACCCTTATTCCACAAATGCTACCGTGGGATATCAATAACGATGGTGTGGTCAATATTCAAGACCTCGTTTTGGTCTCAAACAATTTTGGGGCAGTGTCTCCGCGACATCCGAAGGCTGATGTCAATGGGGACGGGCGTGTTAATATTCTCGACTTAATTCGCGTTGCCGCACACCTCGGTAAACCCAACGGATAGCAGGATTCTTAACTACTGAAAAATATGATAATTTTACGTAATTTACCAATTGTTTGCCTTGCAATATTACTCATAGTTTCCCCGATGGTAGAGGCTGCCTCACTTATTAATGTGCCGCTCAATCCGGACTTGTCAGACTTTAATCGTGAAACCTATCGCTTTGTGCATCGTTTACTTAATAAACGGGCTTTGCCCGGCATACGGCGCGGTTCGTTACCGCTCACCCGCAAACAGGTTGTGTCTTATCTGTTAGAAGCGGATCGGAAACAAAAAAATGGCGAAATCGCATTGAGTACCATTGACCAAGATCGACTAAACACGCTATTGACCTTTTATCGCGAGGCATCGGAGGGGGTTGTAACCCCGATTCATCCGAAACAGGTTATAGAAAATGCAGGAGGGGAAAAAACACGCAAGCAAAAACACCCCGATTCCGAAACCGAAAACCCGTCTGGAAACCGACGATTGCACCTAATGACAATGACGGGCAAAAACTACCGTTTCTCTTTCGACATGAGAGCCTCACAACGTGTTATCGCTTATCTTGTCGATAATCTGTCGGTAGGGACTGGGGCACCCAACCCGGACGAAGGAAACATGCATGTTACCACCTTCTATCCACATCTCTATGGACAGGTGGGGGAAACGTTCGCCTTTACGACCGATATAGCGCATAGGTTCGTCTACGGTGAATTTTTTGATGATTTCTTTCCTGATGAGACGAAAATCAGGCAGTTGGAGGGTGGACTCAAGAATCGGACTGCAATTAACGCCTATCTGAAGTTTGATTTGCCGTGGCTCGAGCTGCAGCTCGGACAGGATACACTTCAGTGGGGACCTGGCTATCATGACAGTCTTTTAGTCTCCAAAAATCCGCTCGCTATGGACATGATTAAGCTCCAAGCCACCTACGAACCGGTCACCTTCACAGCGTTCACGGGTATATTGGAAGATATGTCAGCGGAGATCAATGATAAGTATATTTCAGGTCATAGAGTTGAGGGATACTTTTGGGATAGGTTCGGTTTCGGTCTCTCTGAAGTTGTCGTCTATGGCGACCGTTTTGAACCCGGGTATCTCAACCCGGTCAATATCTACTTGATTAACGAGCAACCGATTTCACGGGCAGATGGGCGCGTCCCCGGCAGTGGGGACAACGTCCTTATGAGTGTTGATATGCGGTTTCGCCTTGTGGACGATTTTGAAATTTATGGCGAACTCATGGTTGATGATGGGAACCCGGCAGCGAATTTTAAGCATTGGGATACAAAGTTTGGTATCCTCGGTGGGATATATCTAACGGACCCTTTTGGCATCGCAGATACTGACTTCCATGCCGAATACGCCTTTATAAACCAATACGCATATACGCACGTAAACCCTGCGAATGTCTACAAACACTTCACCACACCCATCGGACATCAGATCGGTTCTGATGCAGACAATCTATGGGTAGAACTGCGTCGCCGATGGACAGATAGGCTTGAAACGACTTTCGGCTATGAATTAGAACGCCACGGATCCGGTAATATTGACAAGCAACATCCGGCGGATGCCCCAAAAGACGATGTGTGGACCCCGTTATCTGGTGTCACAGAGAGTGAGCATCGTTTTTCAGTTGGGGCTAACTGGGTCGTTATCGGACATTACTCACTCTATGCAGAGTGGGCACGCGTGTGGAGACGGAACTTGGGAAATCGTAGAGATGTGCACGAAAATGCAAATGAAATTGAAGCCAAATTCCTCTACCGATTTCCCTAATAAAAAAAGAAAAAAATGAAGATTTGTCCCGTTCCAATCATCAAAGGATACAAGCTTTGCCTGTAAACTTCCGATCGTGAAAACAAATTGGACTTTCGCGTCCAAAATGGGTATAATATATAAGGGAAATTAGAAAATGAGGATTCGGGTGTTGGGCATACGCGGGCTCCCCGCTACCTACAGTGGACTGGAAACTATTATGGGTGAACTCGCCCCCCGCTGGGTAGAAGCCGGTCATGAAGTTATCGTCTACTGTCGGAAGGCACTTTTCAAGGAGAGACCTGCGGAATGGCAGGGCATCAAGCTCGTTTATTTGCCAAGCATAGAGCATAAGATGTTCAGTACCCTGAGCCACAGTTTTCTCGCAACCGTGCACGCTTCGGTTACCGCATCTGATGTCATTTTGACATGGAATGCCGGCAATGGTCCCTTCGGATGGTTCTTCCGTATCGCAGGCAAAACCGCTGTTATCAACGTTGATGGAATGGAATGGCTCCGTCCAAAATGGAAAGGGCTTGGTGCCCTTTACTTCAAGTGGGCGGCAAAGATGGCGACGGCAGCGTTTCCAATTGTTATTACGGATGCCTCTGAAATGAAGCGTCTCTATCTTGAGGAGTTAGGGGCAGAAACCACTTATATCGCTTATGGCGCGAATATTGAGCCCTCGGAACGTCCAGAAATTCTGGAGACCTATGGACTTGAACCCCGGAATTATTATCTTATTGCCAGTCGACTCGTCCCGGATAACAATGCCGACCTCATTTTAGAGGCGTTCGTTGCTTCAAAGAGCGGAAAACAACTCGCGATAGCCGGGGGCGCTGATTACAAAGGCAACAAACTCGAAAACGAATTTCTCTCGAAGTTAAAAGGTATTGCGAACGAGAACGTCAAGTTTCTTGGACATATTGACGATTCTGAGCATATTAAAGAGCTTCACCATCACTGCTTTGCCTACGTCCATGGACACCAGTTCGGAGGTATTAATCCTTCTATTCTAAAGGCCTTGGGGTTTTCCAACTGCATTCTTGCACTGAATACGCCTTTCAACGATGAAGTGCTGGAAGGTGGGCATTATGGGGTGCTTTTTGACAAAAACGTCGCGTCGCTCACAGAAAAATTTCAGATGTTGGAACAAAATCCCGAACAGGTTGAAGGTTTCCGACGGCGCGCACCGGAACAGATCCGAAAACGATTTAATTGGGAAAACATAGCGCAGCAATATCTTGATGTTTTTGAAAAGCTCCAGAGGACTTAATCATGCCATTCCTATCAAGAAACATAGACCAGATAGGAAAAGATGCAAGCGAAACCGGCTTGCATGCTTCGCCAAAAATATCAAAAACAGGGACTCTTGTGGAACGACTCTCCTCTTTCTATGCAACGCGTGGCAAACATTTGTTTGACGCTATTGCCGCATTTTTCCTTATCATTATCTTCGCCCCTCTCATGGCACTGATTGCCATTCTCATTAAACTCACCTCACGCGGTACCGTCTTTTTCTCACACAAGCGGGTTGGTCTAAAAAACGAACAGTTTGTTATCCACAAGTTTCGGAGCCTCCATGTGGATACGCCCTCCTATTCCGAAAAACCTGGCGCGATTGATGACAAACGCATTACACCGGTCGGCAGATGGCTCCGTAAAACGAGTTTGGATGAGTTACCCCAACTGTTCAATGTGCTAAAGGGCGAAATGAGCCTCGTGGGTCCGCGTCCAGAAATGCCCTTTCTTGCCGAACATTATGAACTTTGGGAAAATCAGCGCCACCTCGTCCGTCCCGGGATGACAGGTCTCTGGCAGCTGAGTCCACATCGACAAGGAGCGATCCGAGATGGCATCCCTGTTGATTTGGAATACATTGAGAATCTATCTTTCTGGAACGATTTTAAAATCCTCCTCCGAACCTTCAAAGTCTTTTGGGATAACAATACCTACTAATCCAATGAAAATAACGTTCGGAGACCTCGGTAGAATCCTGCGACGTAGTTTTCAACTGAAATGCCCCCGGTGCGGTGAAGGCACGCTGTTTCAAACCTATTTCAGGATGTGTGTCCATTGCAGCGTCTGTGATTTAAAGTTTGAACGAGAATCGGGTTACTTTATCGGTGCCATGTACCTCAATTACGGCGCGACAGTCCTTATCGCTTTTCCAAGTTATTTTCTATTTGAGACCTTGACTTCTATTCCTTTCTACGTTAATTTAGGTGTGTGGGCACTCTTTTCCGCGATCTTCCCCGTTCTCTTCTACCGTTATTCAAAGAGTTTGTGGCTGAACTTTGACTATGCTTTTTCCGCATAGGTCCAAGTTGTAAGGTTCACCGCGTGAAAATTTGACCGCGGGTGTACGCGCCTGCATCGGAGGCGAGGAATGTGAGGACCCGTGCGACTCCCGCTGGGTCACCAAGTGAGTTACGGGCATTCGCGACCGCCGCATCTGGATCATGTCCATCCCGCTTTGCCGATTCTGCGATCTGTCCGAGTTTGAGTGGGGTTGCGAGGCCACCGGGACAGATGGTATGCATACGGATATTCATTGACGCAACCTGATTTTCTACCGTCATGACAAGCCCGTTGACACCCCCCTTGCTGGACGCATAAGCAACCGAGGAACTCCCACCGCGGACCCCGGCACCAGAGGCGATACACAGGATAACACCACCCCCACGTTTCATTATTGGAACAGCATGTTTGAGGGCGAAGAATGTGCCTTTGAGATTCACATCGATAACTGAATCGAAGGTCGCAGCTTCAAAATCATCGATGCGGACACTCGGTCCACGCAGGACACCTGCGGAAGTTACCAAAATGTCAATCCCGCCGTATTCCGTATCGGCGATTTCCATCAAATCCGCTACTTCAGTCTCGACGGTGACATCGGTGCGTTGAAATTTAGCAATCCCACCTGCTTCAACAATTGTATTGAGTGTTTTTTGAGCGTCTTTTTCATTGATGTCGCCGCAAACGACTTTTGCGCCTGCTTTAGCATATTCAATCGCGGTTGCGGCACCAATACCTGTGGAGCCACCGGTAATCACAGCCACCTTATCGTTAAGTCGAATGTCCATCGTTTATCTCCTTGAAAATGGCAGAAATAATCCCCGTATTATCAACTTCAGTAATGAAGATTATAAGGGTGATATACGGATAGTGCAAGTATTTTTATTTTGATATCGGGGGAGACACACGTAGAGTTTACGGTGTTAGATAGGAGATCACAGGGGAGACATCTAACTTTTAAACTGGAAACGGTAGGGAATGCGCAGACGTTGACTGACAACCTCTTTGCCCCGTTTCGCTGGCACGAATCGGGATGCTTTGAGTGCCGTAATTGCCGCTTCTTCACACCCTAATCCACCAACCTCAATTACCTTGATAACTTTGATGTTTCTCGCGATGCCATCTGGACCGATTGTCGCTTCAAGCACAACGAGTCCTTCCGTGTGGGAAAGCCGGGCAGATTCGGGATATATCGGATCGACTTTACGGAAGAACCGGGCATCTTGTGTGGGTTCCTCCTGCAGTGCTGGCACTGGTGGTAGTTCAGAGACTTCAGTGCTTGCAATGACGGTTGGTGTCAATGTCCACTCTGGACGGGGGATCCCTTTGGAGGTCAAACGGATCGGTTGTGAAACCCGATCGGGTGCCCGAAGTGGTAAGCTACCCTGAAGTGTTTTTACACCGTCTATTCCAATTTCTGTTGGCGTTGTCTGATGAACACTTGAAACCGGGAGCGTATCAATAGCGAGTTGTGTTTTGCTTTGTGGTATGTGGACGGCTTCTGAAATCGTCCGAATACGCTCGGGCTGCGGGCGGATGAAATCTATCTGTGTTAATACTGGCACTTTGAGTTTCCGACGTGGCTCGCGGATCTGTTGTGTCTCTGGGAACGAGACAAATTCAGCGACAATCGCATCGCCATGTTTGTCTACTGTCCCGATGATAGATATCGCTGCAATTGCAACGCCTATCAAGTGAACGCAGATAGATAAAGATAGAGACTTGTTCAGAAATTGGACAGACCTGTTCATAATTTAAATACCTATGTACTAACTTCGCATCGGTGAGTTCCACGCTTGAAAGTTTGCAAGTGTGCTAAAGTTGCGGTGTGCCTGAAACTGTTGAGGTATCTTACGACTTGGAAACAACTTTACAGACTTTAGATACCCTTTTCAACTTCTTGACGGAATCAAGTATTTACACCGAACGTAGCAAAATCTGTGCCAATCTTCACTAATTTGTAAAGGAACGAAAAAATTTGCAATTTTCCACTGTTTGTTGTAAAATTTTAAAACAGACGATTGAATTTATGGCGACAGGCAATGTCAAAATTAATTGAGGAGGAACAATATCCATGGAAGTGAGAATCGAATACTGCACCGCCTGAAACTACCAACCACGGGCAGCCAGTTTGGCAGATGCCTTGAAACAGAAATATGGTGCGGCGGTTAAGACAGTTGATCTAATCCCTGGTAGTGGTGGGGCTTTTGAAGTCTCGCTGAACGGGACACTGCTCTATTCAAAGTTAGAAACCGGACAGTTTCCGACGACGGAGCAGATAACAGCCGCAATGGACGCAGCGGCGTAGCCAGCGTCTTTGGAAAGGCGGAGGTGGTTATTTACTACCTCCGTTTTTTGTTACTTTACAGCAACGATTGCGATCTTCCAGCGGTCTGCTTGCTGAATCAGCACATCGGTATCTATCATAAAAGTTCGGCACGCTTCCACTGCTAACACACTCGCTTTAACGTCATGCAGCACCTCAAGTGTTTGCAGTCCCACCGTCGGCACATCAATCCGAAAATCGTGGTTCTCAGCTGCGGCTTTCGCAACAACGATTCCCTGCTTTCCCAAATTTCCGCCCCTCTGAATAGTCGCGTCCGTTCCTTCAATGGCTTCCATAGCAAGCACAATCTGATTCTTAACCGCAACCGTTTGCCCAATATCCATGTTTGCTATCTGGCGAGCGATACTAATGCCGAGTTTAATATCTGCCCATTGGCTCGCGGTCGGTTGTCGAGTTGTTAAAACGCTGGGCTGTGGAAGCAGGTGTTGGAGATATCGATCTTGGGTGAGGATGGTAAGTCCGACAGATTCGAGATAGTTAAGGGCAGCGTTGACGATTACGGAAGGTTTTTCGCGCCGGTTCTGGACCAGAATTTTAATCGTGGTCGTATCAATTTGAAAGGGACGAAGGAGGATATTTTTTTCGACTTTCCCGATGATCACAACCTCTTTCACGCCTGAATTGAGAAGGGTTCGGGCGATCTTTTGAATCTGACCGACTCCATACGTATGAAGTTCACATTCGATTCCGGCAAAGCGTTGCGCATCAGACTTGGTGATTTGGATGATAACGGGTTGTCGTTCATGGGCAGCAGCGGCACGTGCTAATAGCACGGGGAGTTCACCTGCGCCTGCAATGATACCCAATTTTTCCATTTTTAATTTTACCTTGCGGAAAAACGTCAAACTTGAAACCCACCGAACCGAACCGCAAGGAACATTAAAAAGATGTCCGGTTCGGTTGACTAAACCCTATACCACGTTTGGAGGTTTCTATAAATTTGAGTAAATATTCAACTTCCGGCGTTGGCTCAAGTGTTTCTCTGACTCTGGTGACAGCATGCTTGAGGGGGAGTCCTGATCGGAACAAAATGCGGAACGCCTTCTTTAACGCCGCGAGTGTTTCAGGTGTGAGTTGTGATAAAGGGTTAATCCGTGAGGTTCGGATACCGATACGGTTGAGGTCTCGGACACGCGCGGGTTGTCCGGCGGAGAGAGCAAAGGGGGGAATATCCTGGACGATCTTTGAGAAACCGCCTGCCATTGCCATCTTGCCTACGCGCACGTATTGGTGCAGTGCCGCATGCGCTCCCAGTCGAACATCATCTTCAATCACGACATGCCCCGCAAGCGAGACAAAGTTTGCCATGATTATTCGATTACCGACGATAGTATCGTGTGCGAGGTTAACCCAATTCATCAGCAGATTATTGTCCCCAACAATAGTTGCTTCCTCTTCAAAGGATGACCTGGAGATCGAGACGTATTCGCGGAGTATATTGCGGTTCCCGATTTTCACATAACTCCGCCACCCCCCGTATTTCAGATCTTTGGATTCGTTACCGATGGTAGCCCCGAAGAAGATTTTGCATTCTTCGCCAATAGTTGTCCATTTTTCAATCTGAACGTGGGGACCAATCACGGTACCGCGCCCTATATGGACCTCTTCACCGACAAGACTGTAGGGGCCAATCTTAACCCCTTCTTCCAATATCGCTTTTGGAGAGATAATAGCCGTAGGGTGAATGTTGGTTTCTAGCACAGATGTCCCTCCGTTTAGTAGTTATCAGCAGTCAGTTGACAACCATAAATCAGACAGATGCCAATACGATTGACAGTTCTGCTTCTGTAGCGAGTTTGTCTCCTACGTAGACGCGTCCTTCGATGCGTGCAATTCGGCTCCGTAGTTGGGCGACCTCTATTTCCAGTCGGAGTTGGTCCCCCGGAATGACAGCGCGTCGGAATGTTGCCTTGTTGATTGAACGGAAATAGCCAAGTTCCCCTTCCTTACCGATGTCTCGAAGGACGAGCCATGCTGCGAGTTGCGCGAGTGCTTCAATTTGTAACACCCCTGGCATCACAGGGCGCGTCGGAAAATGCCCCTCATAAATCGGTTCGTTGTAAGTCACGTTCTTGATGCCTACGGCGCGTTTTTTACTTTCGTATTCAATAACTCTATCCACCATGCACATTGGATGTCGGTGGGGCAGCACTTCATAGATATCCATTACCTCAATCGGTTCTTGAACAGGTGTCTGTTGAAGGTGACCGGCATCGGCGAGGGCTTGCACGAATTCCGCATGGAACAGATGTCCGGTCCGCATTGCCAGGACATGTGCCTTCGGCATGTGTCCTGCTAAGTAGAGGTCGCCAATCAAATCAAGGATTTTATGGCGCACAAACTCGTCTTCAAACCGCAGGGATGTGCTGGATTCACCTGCGGCATTGATAACGACGACATTGTCGTAACTTGCACCTTTCCCAATACCGAGTGCTTGTAGGGCTTCAATTTCATCTTCAAAACAAAAACTCCGGGCGGGGGCAATGTCGTGAGCGTATGATTCTGGGGTTATTTTGAGTGTCGTTGTTTGTGGTTTCGTCTGTGGATGTGCGTAAACGAATGTCACCTCAAACGCGTCGGCAGGTAGCAACACGAGTTGCTTATCCGCTACAGAAACCGCAAACGGCTCTGTGACTTCAATAAATTTTCGGGGTATATCTTGTGGGACGAGTCCTACTGCTTGAATACTTTCGACGTATGGCACCGCACTCCCATCAAGCCCAGGGGGTTCCGATGCGTCAAGTTCCACTGTCGCGTTGTCAACGCCGAGACCACCGAGTGCTGAGAGGATGTGTTCGACGCTGCTAACGGCTGTATCACCGCTGCGTAAACTGGTGCATCGCGGCAGAATATCCACCCAGTTTTCCTGACATACCTTCACTTCTGGGGCACCAGCGAGATCCACCCGTCGAAAGACGATGCCGGAGTCCGCGGGGGCTGGTTTCAAGGTTAATGTCACAGGTTCTCCCAACATTAACCCTTTTCCTGTAATTGTTATTTCATTTTGAATTGTTTGCTGTAAATCAGCTGTTGCCATTCGCTTTGATTCCTATACACATTTCGCCCCGCTGGGGCTTGCGTTTTCGCATGAAAGACGGAGGGTTCTTCGGTTTGAGTACTCATCTTTTCACCGGTCCACCCTGCCATCCGAGTGACTGCCGATGGAGAACCGACCGCTGTTTTGTTATTACTGCGGAACATGCTTACGAGACGCACGCCGCATTTTTCGTATCATTCTATTGTGTTCTGAAAGCGTCTTTGAAAAGTGGTGCTTTCCTTCGCCTATCGCCACGAAGTAGAGATAGGCTGTTTTTTCAGGGCGCAGTGCGGCTACAATTGAATCAATCCCCGGATTCGCAATGGGACCAGGCGGTAAACCCTTGTATTTATAGGTGTTATAAGGCGACTCCACCTGTAGATCGGCTTTTGTTAAGGGACTTTTGGGGTTCCCTAAGGCATAAAGCACTGTTGGATCTGCCTGAAGTTTCCACTTTCGTGTAAGTCGGTTATGAAAGACACTTGAAATACGGGGACGTTCCGAATCGGATTGTGCTTCCTTTTCAATGACAGAAGCAAGCGTTACGATTTCGTGACGGGTACGCCCTAAATTTTGTGCCTCCTCCTCAAATTTTTCTGTCCATTGCTGTTTAAATTCATCAAGCATCATCTCAACAACTGTCTCAGTTGTTGTGCCTTTTGCGAATTTGTATGTATTCGGAAAAAGATAGCCCTCCACGGTTTTGTCTGTAAGCCCATACCGATCCAACAAATGCTGGGATTCGGAGGCTTTCCGAAATGCCGCCGCTGTGCCAAAGCCGCTCGTTTCCCAAAGTTCAGCAATGGCGGCTGTTGTTAAACCCTCTGGCACCGTCCAGCTGACCAGTGTAACCTGTCCCTTTTCAAATTCATCGAGGAGGTCCCATAGTGCCATGTTCCGCTGTAACACATAGGTTCCAGCTTGTAGGCGTTTACCAGTCCCTCTATATCGGACAGCTAAACGAAAGACATGTTCGCTGCGTATCAACTTTTGTTCAATTAATCGCTTTGCGATTGTCCGGGAACTACTCCCCACTGGCACGTCAAAATTGACAACCTCTTCTGACGATGTAGCGGGACGCGTCAGGGATACCCCTATCAGCAGAGCAATGAGACAGAGAACACTAAGACAGCAGAGCGTCAGTATACCTACATGAATCTTTCGTGTTCTTGAGAGAATTTTAAACGATGGGGCTCTGGACATCGTTAGAAATCTCCCGCTCGCTATTCAAATAATCTGTGAGAATAATTACCGCTGCTACCTCATCGATAAGTTCTTTTTCTGTTTTTGTGTCTTTGTTAAGTTCACGCAAAATATCTTCTGCTTCAGCGGTTGTAAAGCGTTCATCCTGAAATTTGATCGGAATGTCAATGACCTGCTCCAGACGTTGTGCAAACTTCTGGATCTTCTGCGCTTGCGTCCCAATGGAACCGTCAAGAGAGATGGGCAAGCCGATCACGATACATTCCACCTTATGGATAGAAACCAGATCCGAGATCGCAATTAAATCAACCTGCCGATTCTTTCGGGTGAGCGTGCACAGTGGATGTGCCGCAACACCGAGAGCGTCACTGAGCGCAACCCCAATCCGTGTATCACCGACATCTAATCCGAGTAAGATTTCCATTTTTAAATGAAACTCCTGTGCAAAGAAACAAAAAATTAGAAGCGACCCGAATCCAAAAAAGGTGACAGTCAGATAGCCCATAATACCGAGAAAGAACTTCCATTCCCAGATTTCAGTGAGTCTCACAATACTGCTCTTAAAATTTTACACGAAATATTTTGTTGCGTCAAGGAAAATCTCATGTGCCTAAACATAGTATACAGAAACTTGATAAATTGCCATAACACTGGTATAATTTTGCTGAGGAAAAGGGAAGGGAAATCGCAAGCGATATTAAAAACTGAAATTGATTCCTTTTTGCCGCTTGCAGCGGGAAGCTCGCTCACACCCTATTGTATACAGAACAGGAAATCGAATGTCTAAGCATCAACTTTATTATGGCGATAATCTTGAAATTCTTCAAACGTATGTTCCTGATGACAGCGTTAACTTGATTTATATTGATCCGCCGTTTAACACGGGAAAACTTCAACAGCGGACAGAGATCCAAGTCGAACAGGATGCCGAGGGCGATCGGGTCGGCTTCCAAGGAAGAACGTACCGAACCCGCAAAGGCAAAACCATGCATTACACCGATAAGTTTGAGAGTTCAGATACTTATCTACAGTTTTTGCGACCTCGTTTTGAAGAGGCGTATCGTGTGCTTCATCCGCACGGCAGTTTCTTCCTCCATATTGATTACCGTGAAGTGCATTATTGTAAAGTAGTGCTTGATGAGATTTTCGGACGTGAATCTTTCGTCAATGAGATTATTTGGGCTTACGATTACGGAGGAAGGCCCAAGTCAAGGTGGCCTGCGAAACACGATAACATCTTGTGGTATGCCAAAACGCCGGAACACTACACCTTCAACTTCGATGAAATGGACAGAATTCCGTATATGGCACCTGGGTTAGTCGGAAAAGCAAAGGCAGCACGCGGTAAAACACCGACCGATGTCTGGTGGCATACGATTGTTGCTACGAATGGCGGTGAAAAGACGGGGTATCCGACCCAAAAACCGCTTGGCATCCTTAACCGTATCGTCAAGGTGCATTCTTCACCCGGTGATACCCTTTTAGATTTTTTTGCGGGCAGCGGCACTCTCGGTGAGTCTGCAGCACTTCACAATCGTTCCTCAATTTTAATCGATAATAATATTCCCGCAATCCGTCTAATCATGGATAGAATGGCGCTTTATGGGGTCGAACTCGTCAATGCTAATTATACAGCATTATGCCAGCATTAGATAGAATAGCGGTATCTGATTTTCTCATTTCGTTCAAAAGTCAAACATTGTTTCTTTAAATATCTTTTTCCAGCCCAATGTTTCTAATAAGAGTGACGGCTACATTATGGCGATAGGCACAGAGGCGGGTTAGATTTTCATAAAGATAAAAGTTTCCGCTTGATTTTCTCGGCAAACTGGATATAATGGAACGATGGAGGCGATGATGAAAAGATTTAGGGAGATTTCAGAAGACATTCGAGAGAATATAAACCGGTTTCTGGAAGCAGTGGAGGGTACCGAATCGCTGCTGGATAAAGCCATTGTTGACATGAAAGTGCGGCTTGATGAAGCAAAAGATCTGGTAGCAATAGCGATCGCAGATGAACAGACACTCAAACGCACCTATCAGGAGGCTATTGATACAGCAAACGTATGGAGTAAAAAGGCTGACACTGCTTTACAAAATCAGGACACAACACGCGCAAGGGAAGCACAACGACGCAGGCAACACCACTTGAACCTCGCAGACGGTTATAAACGTCAAATTGCTGCGCAGGCAGCAGTCGTAACGACCCTCAAAACAGCACTTCACGAATTTTATCAGCAATTCCGAAGCGCAGCGGGGGACGCTGAAACCCTATCCCACCGTCAGAAACAAGCAGAGACCCGCTCGGAACTCTATAAATTAATCGCGACAGCGGAAAATGCTCTCTCCACTGCTTTCGCGCGGGCTGAACACAAATTGAAAATAGCCGAAGAAAAAGCAGAAATGTGGGAAAACCGAAATCGCCGCGATGCCACTGATGGGACAAAAAACGCAGATGATTCTGACATTGATCGAGTGCTTGCAGAACTTAAAAGTGATGTCTTAGGCAGTAATCGCAAATGATTAAAACCTTAAGTTTAACGAAATATTTCGGTAAATTGTGTGCTGTAGATGCATTGACACTTGAGGTAGATGCCGGTGAAATATTCGGATTCCTTGGGCCGAATGGAGCCGGGAAGACGACGACAATCAATATGCTCACGGGCTTACTCCGCCCGACATCTGGCACCGCAACGCTCGGCGGTTTTGACATTCAGAAACAGAGTTTACAGGCAAAGGCGATTCTCGGACTGATGCCCGATACGCCTCAACTTTATGAGGCATTGAGCGGTAGACAGTTTGTCCGGATGATAGCGGATTTGTATGAAGTGCCGCCGGAGCAGGCCGAAAATGAGATGGGTATGCTACTGGAGCAACTCGAGCTGACCGAGGCTGCTGACGATCAAATCAAGGGGTATTCCTACGGCATGCAGAAGAAAATCCTGCTCATCTCGGTCCTTGTGCATCACCCGCAAATTCTTTTTCTTGATGAACCAACCAGTGGCTTGGATCCGAGGAGTGCCCGAACTGTCAGGGAACTCTTGCGCGAACGTTGTGAGCGGGGCTCCACTGTATTTATGACAACACACATTCTTGAAATTGCCGAACGTATTTGCGATAGAGTCGGTATTATCAGTAAGGGACAACTGATTGCTGTGGGGACCCTTGCAGAGTTGCAGCAGGAAAGGCAGGGGGACCACGGACGACCCGTCGATGCTGGTCAGGATAGGACGGCGACCCTTGAGGATATCTTTCTCGATCTTACCGCAGATTTTTAAATTTTCCTTTTCGACATGGGCTGTGTGCTTTGGACTGCTTTTTTCTGTCAAGATTCTCAAATCCAGTTGCGAAGTAACCGAAGACCCGCAAGGACAACGGACGCAGCGGCCCAGAAGCAATAGTTTAAAAAATGTTGAGAAATGTGATAATTCTGCTGAGAGCGGATTTGCGAGGGTGGTTAAATGGACTGAGTCGTGGTGGCGAAGCATGGCGAAAAGCCGCTTTAAAGGGTATCGGGTATCTCGTCTTCATCGTTGCACTCTCGGTGTTAGGAAATTCCCTCTTCGCGCATTTACGACGCACTGAGGCGGAACCGAGACTTCTGCTGGGTGTCATTAATGGGTTCATGCTCTTCGGGATTATTGTGGTTGCCAAGGAATTGATGGAGAGTTCGCTGAAGAGTCTATATGAAGCACCGGACACGGCATTGTTACACGCTGCACCGATTCAACCACTCGCAATTTTCGGGTATAAGTTCATTCATCTCACTATCACGCGCTTTCTGAGTATCCTCTGTTTTTTAGGACCTCCGTGGGTAGCGTTCGGTCTGATATTTGAATTACCGTGGCATTTTTACGCAGTTCTATTTCCAGTGTGCGTGTGTCTTTTGTTAATGATTGCGAGTTATGTCACCGTCAGTGTAATGTTGATTGCGCGTTTCTTTTCATCTGGATGGCTTCTCGCAACACTCAAGGTACTCGGCACTGCAATCGGCGTAGCGGTAGGTTTTCTGTTATCGTTAACACTATTTTTCGAGTTTGAGCCGATCCACCTAAAGCAATTGTTGCTCGATTGGGCTTCCGAGAGAACAACGGATACGACTGCTGCGTGGTATCCACACGAGTGGATTGGAAAATTGCTGTTGAGTTGGGTGACTGAATCCACAATAGGTGTCGGGTTGAGATGGGTATTGGGCGGTGTTGGAGGAAGTCTCACCGCTGTCGGGATGGCAGTGCTCGTCGCACAATTGATTTATCGCCGCGGTTGGGAAAATATTCGGCAGTTGAAAGTTTCCAAGCGTAAATCCGTGCGGAGCACCAATGCTTCTAAAGCATCGTATCTGGAACGCATGCGGCTTGCGATCGGACGTGGTAAGATACGATCTATGATGCTAAAGGACTTTCTCATTTTCGTCCGGCACAGTGGACGGTTAATTGCCATTGCGATGCTCACGCTGTTTCTGGTGGTTCACATCGCTATCTTACTCGTGCAGGAAGGCAGTGCGGATACGAACGCTGGACTGGTGCTTACTGTGCAGATAGTTCTGTATAGTATGCTGATTACCTTCGGTATCAGCTGTAACGGTCTCCGAGATGAAGCGAAAACATGGTGGATGCTGAAAGCCGCCCCTGTTACGCCGAGGTTGGTGTTCACGAGTAAATTCCTGACTGCGTTTCTCTGTGCGCTGGTTTATGCTGAATTCTGGTCTCTGTTTGCTGTGTGTTTACTCCAAATTCCAAAGGATACGTGGATGCCAGTGATGCTAACGCCTCTCTTAACGCTTCCGACGGCGTGCGCCTTGAATACAGCGGTTGGAACTTTATCGTGGATGGCAGAATTGACAACCACCCTATCAAAAACACGGAAGCCAATCCTTCGGGTTTTAACGTTCACAGTGGTGCTTATTATTGATGTGGCACTTGTTCTTGGCGTGGTCATAGCATGGTATACGGGAAGTCTCGTCGTATTTGTTGGGTTGATAATCCTCCTTGTGGGTGTATTCGGAATATCTTATAGATGGGGAATAGGAAATCTCCGCAAGTTGTTGGTTGCACAGCAATTTTTTTAGTTAGGAAGGCATATGTTGATAGAATATGAAGGCATAACCCCGAACGTGCATCCGTCTGTTTTTGTCGCTCCAGGAGCGATGGTTATTGGCGATGTGACAATTGGGGAAGAATCGAGCATCTGGTTTAACAGCGTGCTCCGTGGGGATTTAGAGCCGATCCGAATCGGATGTCGCACGAACGTTCAGGACGGTGCAGTGATACACATGGACAAGGAGATTCCGTGTCTCATCGGTGATGATGTTACGATCGGGCATGGTGCAATCCTCCATAGTTGCACGATTGGGGATGGAGCACTGATCGGCATGGGAGCGATTCTCCTGACGGGTTCGGTGATTGGCGAAAATGCCGTTGTCGCAGCTGGGACGCTTGTCCGAGAAGGACAGAAAATCCCACCGGGTGCAGTGGCGATGGGAGTTCCAGCAAAGGTGCGCCGTGAGGCGACCGAGGCGGAACTTGAGCGCGTCCGACGCGGCAAGGACGATTACGTTTTACGTGGCAAACTGATGCAAAATCTTTAGGAAACTTTTCATAACCTAAAGTAGGTTTTTTACTAATTTTAGATCGTTGCCGACAACGGAGGCAACGCCCAGGAGCAATCGTTAAAAAAATGGCAAAACGAACGTGTTTAATGATAGGTGGCAGTGGTATGGCTGGTGGCTGGATCAACAATTTCACGAACAATTTCAGCGACCGGATCGAAATCGTTGGTTTAGCGGATGTGAGTACAGATGTTCTCACAGCACAGGGCGAGGCATTAGGACTCGGCACTTCACAACTCTTCACAGACTTTAACGAGGCGTGTGCAGAAGTCAAAGCTGACTTCTGTGGTATTGCGGTCCCACCGCAATTTCACAGTCCTGCTGCAATTGCGGCTATGGAAAACGGGATGCCGGTTATCTGTGAAAAACCGATTGCGGACACCTTAGACGCAGCAAAAGCGATGGTGCACACCGCTCAAAAAACGGGATTACCGTGTGCGATTATCCAAAACTATCGGTATGCAGATAATAAACAGGAATTGATTCGTATCCGCGATGAGGGTAGATTGGGACGGCTGCAACACATTGTCGGGAGATATGCGTGCGATTATCGGCGTTATCTTTCGTGGGGCAAAGCGTGGCGACACGATATGGATTTCGGGCTTCTTTTTGAAGGCTCTGTTCATCATCTTGACATGCTTCGGTTCCTCTCCGGTGGCGATTGTGAAACCTTAATCGGATTTGGATGGAATCCGGAATGGTCGAGTTTCCAGCATTACTCCAGCGGTTTCTATGTAATGCGGATGGATAACGGTGTCCATACCTCTTATGAAGGCAACAGTTCATCGGCGGGTATCGTCAATTGTTGGAACCATGAACACTATCGCGCTGAGTTTGAGGAGGGTGCTGTGGAAATCGCAGGCGGCAACCAGATGACGATCCACCGTGTGGGGGGAGAGACCGAAGTCTATGAGGCACCGGCAATTCCCTACCAAGCACATCAGCATCTCTTTGATGAATTCCTGAACTGGCTCGATGGTGGCGAACCTTCTGATACGCGGATTGAGGACAATATCAAAAGTTTCGTGCTTGTCATCGCCGCAATGGAAACAACGCTTGATGGACAACCCAAGCAGATCGCTGATTACCTGAGCGACTTAGAGATTTAAGGGTTGTGTATGCGTAAGGGCTTCGGTGCTGGCTGTGTTCAATCCAAACCCTGAAATCCCACGTGTCCTTGAAGATATTCCTGAGTCCGAGCAACGCGCCCTGCTTGAAAAGGCTGCAACATGGATTGTCCGGCGCGGTCTAACCGCGCCCGCAATTCTCTTTTTAGAGACCGGTAAGCCGCTTAACTTTTTGGGGAGCCAACTCTTAATTGCGTTGAGCCCCTTCATTCAGGCGATCTTCAAGGGCGACGAGTATCATAAATTTGCACTGATTCTGGAAAAAGATGCGAATGTTGAGCTACTGATTGAACTGATCGAAGGACATTCATGAGGAAAAATAGGAGAAAAAATGGCAGTTGAGTTAAAAATGCTTCAGATGGATCAGACGATGACAAAGGGAAAAATCGGGAAATGGCTGGTGAAGGAGGGCGATACCGTCACACAAGGACAGCCGCTGTTAGAGATTGAAACCGATAAGGTCGTCCATGAGCAGGAATCCCCCACGGATGGCGTTATCGCGCAATTGCTGGCTGAGGAAGGTGCCAATGTCCCCGTCAACGCCCTGTTAGCGATTATCGGTGCACCCGGAGAGAAAGTGGCACGCGTTGAGGCGGACACGGGGACAGTCGAAGTGGACACCCCACCGGAACCGCAAGCATCAGTACAACCTGCACAACCCAAGGCAACACCACCAACGCCAACTGTTCAACCGAAAGCCTCGCCAGCGGCACGCCAACTCGCCGAAAAACTCGCTATTGATTTGACCGAAGTCAAAGCCTCTGGACCCGGGGGACGCATCCTTGAGAGCGATGTCCAGCGATATATTGACTTAAGAGGACCCGCTCCAATCGAAGAAACGACACGACTGAAGGCATCACCGCTTGCCCGGCGATTGGCGAAGGAGCACGGCGTCGATCTGGTTTCAATCGTCGGTTCGGGACCCGATGGCAGGATTGTCCGTGACGATGTGTTGCAAGCGAGCGCAGCCGCCGCTGAAACCCCTGTTATAGAGGCACCCGCTCTTCAACAGGCGACAGAGGTTATTCCTATGGGGGGCATCCGTGAAATTATCGCAGAACGGATGACCATGAGTCTTCAAACCAACGCCAGCGTCACACTCCACACAGAGGTTGACGCAACGGCTTTCGTCGAACTCCGTGGAATGCTCAACGATAAGCTACAGGCGAGAGAGGTGAGTCTCACCTACACCGATCTGCTCGTTAAAGTCGTCGCAAACGCTTTGGGGGAACATCCGCGCCTCAACACAACACTCACGGATGAAGGCATTCATCTATTGCCGGAAATTAACATCGGTGTGGCAGTCGCATTGGACGATGGGTTGGTAGTCCCTGTCGTCAGAAATGCCGACACGGAGCGGTTATCTGAAATTTCTGAACAGGTGAGAGATTTCGCAGAGCGGGCACGCAGTAATCAACTGACACCGAGTGAACTTCAGGGTGGGACCTTTACCATTACGAATCTTGGGAATTTCGGGGTTGATGCGTTCACGCCTATCATCAATCCACCGGAAAGTGCTATTCTTGGGGTGGGACGGATTCTGAAGAAGCCAGTCGTTCACGACGATGAGATTGTTGTTCGGAGCATGCTGACCTTGAGTTTGACGTTCGACCATCGTGTGATAGATGGTGCCCCTGCAGCGCAGTTCCTACAAACAGTCTCCAGTTATATTCAAGACCCGTATCTGTTGTTGGTGTAGAAGTTACCAGTATTCTGTCTGTAGAGATTCTACTTCATCAAAATGTGAGTCTCGTGTGACAAGAATCAAGTCATATTGTAAAGCAATTGCTGCGATCCAGATATCATTGTTCGGGATAGGGCGGCCCTTCCGACGCAACCTGTCTTTGATGATTCCGTACCATTGTGCTGTCTCTAAATCACAAGGGAAAACGATACTTTGTTGCACGAATATGTC
Organism: Candidatus Poribacteria bacterium; assembly: GCA_009839745.1. Classification (NCBI taxonomy): domain Bacteria; phylum Candidatus Poribacteria; species Candidatus Poribacteria bacterium. Next base: position 262 of record VXPE01000112.1, on the reverse strand, counting down.
AATTTTATGCAGATTCTCCGTGACTTTGTTAGATTTCTGTGCACCAAAACAGAGCTCACCGATTACAGGCGGAGCTGCTACGATGTACTCTGCATTTCTCACTTTCTCTTGGACCATCAGATCACCAGCAAACAATGCAATGACAACGTTGGTATCAAGCAGATATTTACCACTCAGATTCATCAATCTGTTCACACCCTTCTTCAATTGCCTGTTTCATGATTTCAAGGTCTTCAGGCGAGATTGTGCCTACAAGTTTAAG